>DATEEB010000238.1:0-6956 GCA_035281345.1 Rhizomicrobium sp.
GCCGCAAACGGGCGTCAGGTCGGCGGTGGGGAATGCAGATAGCTCTGCACCAGCGAACCGGCGATCAGCCGCCAGCCATCCACCAGCACAAAGAAGATCAGCTTGAAGGGAAGCGAGATGATCACCGGCGGCAGCATCATCATGCCCATGCTCATCAGGATGGAGGCGACCGCCATGTCGATGATCAGGAACGGCACGAAGATCAAAAAGCCGATTTCAAACGCGCGTTTCAGCTCCGACAGCATGAAGGCGGGGGCCAGTGTGGTCACCGCGACACGGGCGGGATCGTTGGTGGGCCTCTGCTTGGCCATGTCGGAAAACAGCTTCAGGTCGGCGTCGCGCACATGCGCCAGCATGAATTTCTTCATCGGCACCAGCGCCTGGGTGAACCCCTGTTCGGTGGTGACGCTGTTGTTCATCATGGGCTTGATGCCCTGATTATAGGCGTCGGCGAGGGTGGGGCTCATCACGAACAAGGTCAGGAACATCGCCAGCGACACGATCACGCTGTTGGGCGGGGATTGTTGCAGCCCCAATGCGGTTCGCAGCAGTGACAAGACCACCACGATGCGCACAAAGCTGGTCATCATGATGATGATGGAGGGCGCAATGGACAGGACCGTGATCAGGGCCACGATCTGCAGCATGCGGTCGGTGAAAAGCCCGCTGCCGTTCAAATCGATCGTGAGCCCGCCATTGCCGGCCGTGGCGGCCTGGGCGCCGGCGGGCGTGGCTTGCGCAGCCGTCGCCGCCAGCGGCAGCGGCGCGGCAAGCGCGGCATGCGGCGCGGCCAACAGCAGCATCAGAAGAAAAGGCAGAAGGCGTTTGAGCATCTTAAAGCGCGTCACGGACTTGCCTCCCCCGCATGCGAAGTCGTGGTGGGGGATGTAGCCATGCTTGCGCCGCGAAGGCCGGCAGGGGAAGGCATAATGCCGCTTTCGATGACCGATACGCCGTCGGGACTCGACATGACCAGATGTTCGACATGGTCGCGCCGCACGATGAACAGGCGCTGACGCGGCCCCACCATCAATGTTTCCACCACGGCAAGACGCTTGATGGCGGTGGCTTTGGTGACGCCGGGCACGCCAAAGCGCCGCGCCAAAAGCCCGGCACCGCCGACCATGGCCAAAACCAAAAGCAGGGCGCCGAAGTAACGAAGAACGTCGATGAATTCCATGGGGGGCATTAACAGGCATCAACCTTAATCGCGGGTTAAGCGGCGGCAGATCGTGCCCGGCAAAAATTGCGCGGTGTTAAGCCGCGCTTAAGCATAGTGGGCGCACCCTCGCACCTGAATTCAAGGCTAACAAAAGGTTACCGCGATGAACCTGACCGATGTGCCGCTGCTTTCCATGCTGCGTGAGCGCATGACCTGGTTGAACCAGCGCCAGGATTTGCTTTCGCAGAACGTCGCCAATGTGGATACGCCGCGCTATGTGGCGCGCGACCTGAAGGCGCAGGATTTTTCGCGCCTCCTGGGCGCCGCCAATTCCAGCGCCGCCATGACGATCACCAATACGCGCCATATCGCATTGTCGTCCATGGGCGGCGGCAAGTTCGAGGACCGCGAGGCGCCGGATCAGGCCCATACCTCCAACGGCAATGCCGTGTCGCTGGAAATGCAGATGATCAAGGTTTCCGACACCCAGGCGCAATTCCACACCGCCGCCAATCTCTATTCCAAAGCCATGTCCATGATGAAGACGGCAATCGGCCGTTAGTTGAAGCGATAGATTTTTAGAACAGGAGAAATGTGATGGACTTCTCGAAATCCATGGCGGTCGCCGCCTCCGGCATGCGCGCCCAGACCGAGCGCATGAAGACCATCTCGGAGAATATCGCCAACGCCAACTCCACCTCCCCGGTCAAGGGCGCCGATCCGTATCGCCGCAAGATCGCGACCATCGGCCCCGACTTCAACCGGGAACTGGACGCCACCCTGGTCAAGGCCGGCAAGCCGATCAAGGACCAAAGCGATTTTCGCAGCAAATTCGATCCCGGCAATCCCCAAGCCGACGCCCAAGGTTATGTGAAGCTGCCCAATGTCGACAGTCTGGTGGAAATCATGGACATGCGCGAAGCCCAGCGCTCCTACGAAGCCGATCTGTCGGTGATGGAATCGTCCAAGCAGATGCTGGCCAAGACCGTCGATCTTTTGAAGTAGTAACCCCTCCGCCTTCGCGCGTGCCGGGGAGGGCGAACTGAGAAATGAAAGGATAACAAATGGCCATCCCCGCAGCAGCAGCCGCCGCCTACAGCGCCGCCGCCCAAATGGCGGCGCCCGCGGCATCGTCCATCACCCCGGCCAATGTGCCGGGCGGAAATTTTTCCGACTTCCTGTCGGGCGCGCTCCAGGATTCCATCAACACCATTCGCCAGGGCGAGCAGGCCGCCAGCCAGCAAGTGCAGGGCAAGGCGAATCTGGTGGATGTGGTCCAGTCAGTGAACGCCGCCGAAATCACCTTGGACACGGTGGTGGCGGTCCGCGACAAGGTCGTGCAAGCCTACCAGTCCATCATGAACATGCCCATCTAACACATAGAGATAAGAGAAAAATTTATGGATCCCGCTTCGACCATCGACTTTGCCCGCAGCGCCATGCTGGTGCTTCTGGAAATCATCGCTCCTGCCATGCTCACCGCGCTGGTGGTGGGTCTTGGCATCGGCCTGTTGCAGGCCGTGACCCAGATTCAGGAACAGACTTTGGTGTTCGTGCCCAAGATCGTGGCGACGTTCGTGGTGCTGCTGCTCGCGCTTCCCTTCGCGGGCGCCGCCATGGGCGGCCTGATGACCGATATTGCCGGGCGGATCGCGGCTTATTGAATGGGAAGGCGGACGGTCAAGTCCGTTTTCGTAACCTGCGGACAAAGCGCGTCTTGTTGACATGACCATCCATTTGCCCGCGCTATCCGGCATCATCCTCACCTACTTGCTGGTGTTCAGCCGCGTGGGCGCGATGGTGATGCTGTTGCCCGCGATCGGCGATATGGGGGTGCCCAGCCGGGTGCGCCTGGTGTTGGCGCTGGCGATTTCCTTTGCGCTCACGCCGCAGGTGCAAGCCAATTATGCCGCCATTGCGCCGCAAGGAACCATCGCCCTGGCGATCCTGATCGCGCAGGAGGTGACCGCGGGTGTGCTGGTGGGCGCGATGGCGCGCATCATCATGAGCGGTTTGCAAGTCGCGGGCTTTTTGATCGCCACCCAGACGGGTCTGGCCTATGCCCAGACGCTGGATCCCACCCAGAACGTCCACGGCGCCGTGTTGGGCAATTTCATGACTCTGCTGGGAACCACGCTGATCTTCCTCACCAATCTGCATCACTTGGCGATCGGTGCGATTGCCGGCAGTTATCGCATGCTGCCGCCGGGCGGCAGCCTGCCCACGGGTGACATGGCGCAATTGGTGATCCAACTGACGTCTTCTTCCTTTGCCTTGGGCTTTCAATTGGCCGCGCCGTTCCTGGTGTTCGGGTTTGCGCTCTATGCCGGCCTGGGCGTGCTGGCGCGGTTGATGCCGCAGCTTCAAATTTTCTTTGTCGCCGTGCCACTCAACATCATGTGCGGTTTTTTGATTCTGCTGGCCCTGCTCGGTTCGCTGATGACGGTTTTCCTGACCTATTACACCAACTCCATGGCGGTATTTCTTTAAGCCATGGCGGAAGATCAGGATAAATCCCAGCAAACAGAGGAACCGACAGCCAAACGGCTTGAACAGGCGCGCGAGAATGGCGATGTCGTCAAGTCCCAGGAACTCACAACCTTCATTCTGCTCGGCGGTGGCACGCTGGCGATCGCCATGTTCGGAAAGTATACCGCCATGGGGCTGGCGCGTTCGATGAGCCTGTTTTTGCAGCAACCCGATGCCATGGGCGTGGATGGCGGCAGCCTATCGGCAATGTTTTGGAGTCTTTTGCCGCAGCTTGCGCTGGTTCTGGCGCCCTTCTTTGCGGTGATGATTGCCGCCGCGCTTGCCGGCCATGTGCTGCAAAGCCGCCCCAACTTCTATTTCGACAAGGTCGTGCCGGATTTTTCCAAAGTATCGCCGCTGGCCGGTTTCAAGCGCCTGTTCGGCGCGGAAGGCTGGATGAATCTGCTCAAGGGGCTGGCGAAAATTGCGATCGTGGGCGCTGCGATCTGGACCCAGCTTTGGCCCGAGCGCGGCGGCTTGGAGGCCATTCTCAACCAATCCACCGGCGCGGTGGTGGGCGACATGTCCCGGCTGCTGTTCAAAGTGCTGATGGCCTCGCTCGCGGCCTTGGCGGTCATCGCGCTGCTGGATTATTTCTGGGAGCGCACGCGCTTTATGGCGCGCAATCGCATGTCCAAGCAGGAAATCAAGGAAGAATACCGCCAGAACGAAGGCGATCCCACCATCAAGGCCAAGATCCGTCAGTTGCGTCACGACCGCGCCAGAAAGCGCATGATGGCGTCGGTGCCGCAGGCCACCGTGGTGATCATGAACCCGACCCACTTTGCCGTGGCGCTGAAGTATGAGTCCGGAAAAATGGCGGCGCCGGTCTGTGTCGCCAAGGGCGTGGACGCCTTGGCGCTTCGCATCCGCGCCGTGGCCGAAGAAAATGACGTGCCGGTGGTGGAAAATCCGCCGCTGGCGCGCGCCCTGCACGCCGCCGTCGAAATCGACGATCCGGTCCCGCCGGAGCATTTCAAGGCGGTGGCCCAGGTCATCGGCTATGTGATGCGCCTGCAAGGCAAGCTGCCCGCCCGCGCGAGCTAGGCGCGGTCCTTTTGCGCCGTGAGTTTGTCGCGCCCGATTCGGCGTTAACGGAACGCCAAAAGGCTTATGAACAGCGTTCGCAAGCTGGCAAAATTCGTTAACAAATCCAGATATTTAAGGCTTGGAAAGGATTGGTTAACCGAATCTTGTATTGTGGGGGTATGAGCACCGCAAAATCTATGTCTGCTACCGGGTTTGGGGTCCCTGCCGGTCCTTGGCGCTGGGCCGCTTTGGGCTTTGTCCTTTTGGCCTTGGCGGCCGCCGGCCTGACGCTGATGGCGCCACAAGTGGCGGGGCTGGCGGGCTATGCGCTTCTGGGCGGGATAGCCCTGGTCGCGCTTTTGTTTCTGGCAGCGGTCTGGCCGCGGCCGGGGCGCGCCACCCAGGATGCCTTGCGCGTGGCGGAGGCCGCAGCCAAGGCCAATATCGCCTGGGCGATCACCGGCGAAGGCGGTGCGGTGCTCGACTGCAATCCCGTCTATCGCCGCATGGCCGGAGCCGGTGAAACCGAATCGCCGCCGCCGCCCGAACTGGCGCTGGCGGGCGAACCCAGCGCTGCGGTTCTTTATCGGTTGTCGCGCGACGCCGCCGAAGGCCGCGCGCGGGAAGAATCGTTTGTGGTGATGCCGGGCCTTGAGATCGTGGCCGCCGTGCGGCCCTTGCCTGACAAACAAACCGCCTGGTGGTTCACGCCGCGCTTGGCGTCCAGCACCTCCGCGCAACCTGTGCTGACCCGTGCGGTGCAAGCCCAGCCTGCACCGCAAAAGGCACAGGATGTGCCCGCGCCGGCCGCACCCGTGCCTGCCGCGCCGCCCGCGCCACAGACCCGCCAGAATATTGCCGACCTGTTCTGCGATGCGCCAATGGGGGTGGCCTTCGCCGATAGCGATGGCAGGATCACCAACGCCAATGCGGCGTTGGCGAAATTCTTCGGCGTTTCGCAGTCCCTGACGGGAAAAAATCTGGGCGCCTTGGTGGATGCCAGCGAACGCGCCCCGGTACTGGCGATGATCGCGCGCGCCGCCAAGGGCGAAGCCGGATTGAAGGCGGTCGATCTGCGCGGCCTCAAATCGGGCAATGGCGAAGAGCGCATGGCGGAATTGTTTGCCTGTCCCTTCCAGGACGGCGGCGCGGTTCTTTATCTGTTGGACGTGTCCGAGCAAAAGGCGTTGGAAACCAAGTTCGCCCAGTCGCAAAAGATGCAGGCGGTCGGCCAGTTGGCGGGCGGCGTGGCGCATGATTTCAACAATCTGCTCACCGTCATCATCGGCAATTGCGAATTTCTTTTGATGCGCCATCAGGCGGGCGATCCCTCGTTCAAGGACATCAACGAGGTGCATCAGAATGCGTTGCGTGCCGCTGCCCTGGTGAGTCAGCTTCTGGCGTTCAGCCGCAAGCAGACCATGCAGCCAAAGACCTTGGCGCTGGGCGATGTTGTCGGCGAGCTGGCGCAAATGCTGCGCCGGCTGGTGGGCGAGGGCATCAGCCTGAAGCTGGAGCGTGAGCCCGATTTGTGGCCGGTGCATGCCGATGAGGCGCAATTGGGCAACGCCATCATCAATCTGGTGGTCAATGCGCGCGACGCCATGCCTTCGGGCGGCACCGTCACCATCCGGACCGCCAATCAGACGGTGAACACCGCAACCCCGCTTGGAACCGCGATCATGCCGCCGGGCGACTATGTGCGCATCGAAGTGGCCGACACCGGCACTGGCATGTCAAAGGAAATCCAGAGCAAGATTTTCGATCCCTTCTTTACCACCAAGCCGGTGGGTCAGGGCACCGGCCTGGGCCTGGCCACGGTCTATGGCATCGTCAAGCAGTCCGGCGGTTTCATCACCGTGGATAGCGCGCTGGGCAAAGGCACAAGCTTCAACATCTATCTGCCGCGCCGCAGGATCGAAGCGTCCGACAGCGCGCCGTCGGAACCGGTGTTTGCCGCCACGCGCGACGTCACCGGCCAGGACACTGTCCTGTTGGTCGAGGACGAAGAGGCGGTGCGCAGCTTTGCGGCGCGGGCGCTGCGCATGCGCGGTTATCATGTGCTGGAAGCCGGCGGCGGCGAAGAGGCGCTGGAGATCGTCAAGAACGACAACAACACCATCGCGCTGATCATCACCGATGTGGTGATGCCCAATATGGATGGGCCCACCATGGTGCGCCATGTCAAGGCGATCAAGCCGGACCTGGCGGTGATCTTCATGTCCGGCTATGCCGA
>DATEEB010000239.1:0-2642 GCA_035281345.1 Rhizomicrobium sp.
TCGCGCGACAGGATCATGCCGCCGCGGGGGCCCCGCAGCGTCTTGTGGGTGGTGGTGGTCACCACATCGGCATGCGGCACCGGATTGGGATGCACCCCACCCGCCACCAGGCCGGCGAAATGCGCCATGTCCACCATGAAGATCGCGCCAACCTCGTCGGCGATTTTGCGGAAGGCGGCGAAGTCGATAATGCGCGCATAGGCGCTGCCGCCCGCCAGGATCAGCTTGGGCTTGTGTTCGCGCGCCAGCGCGGCCACCTGATCCATGTCAATCTGCTGGTTGTCGCGGCGCACCGTATAGGGCACCGGCTTGAACCATTTGCCGGAATAGTTGGCGGGATGGCCGTGGGTGAGATGACCGCCCGCCGCCAGGTCCAAGCCCATGAAGGCGTCGCCCGGGTTTAGCAGGGCATAGAACACCGCCTGGTTGGCATTGGCGCCGGAATGGGGCTGGACATTGGCGAAGCTGGCGCCGAACAGTTTGCAAGCGCGCTCGATGGCCAATTGTTCGGCGACATCGACATATTCACAGCCGCCATAGTAGCGCTTGCCGGGATAGCCTTCGGCATATTTGTTGGTCAGCACCGAGCCTTGGGCTTCCAGCACCGCCTTGGAGACGATGTTCTCGCTGGCGATCAATTCGATCTTGTCGCGCTGGCGGTTCAACTCGTCCTGCAGCGCGTTGAACAAGTCCGGATCGGCCGCCTCTACCCCTCGGGTGAAAAAGTCCGACTTTGTATCCAGGGGATTCGCCATAGCCGACATGCTCTGCCTCTTTACAACCGGAAAGGATACGGGGGCCGATTTTGGGTCCCCGCGCAGGAATGGCGGATTTACCCCTTCGGCGGCACCAAATCTAGCGGTTTGGGCACAATTTGAAGAGCTTCTTGCAAGGCACGGGAAAAGCTGAGATTTCCTGTTCCCGGCCGGCATTCTAGTGTGACGGCGGCAACAGCAAGCGGGGCGTATGGGCAAGGACAATGAAGACGACCTGCTGAAATTGGTGACGGAGATCGTCTCGGCCTATGTGAGCAAGAATCCGGTGGCGGCTCATGAGCTGCCCGCCATCATCAAGAATGTCCATGCCACCCTGGGCGGTTTTGCCGGCACGCAAGAGCGCGCCCTGCCCCGCACCCCGGCCGTGTCGATCAAAAAATCGGTGCAGCCCGATTACATCGTCTGCCTGGAGGACGGCAAAAAGCTCAAAATGCTCAAGCGCTATCTGCGCGCGCGCTACAAGCTGTCGCCCAGCGAATATCGCGAGCGCTGGAACCTGCCGCCGGACTATCCGATGGTGGCGCCAAACTATGCCCAGAAGCGCAGCGACTTCGCCAAGAAGATCGGACTGGGCAAAAGCGACGAGCGCAAGGGAAAGAAAAGGAGGAAAGACTAGTCTGCGGCTTCCCCACTACGAATAGAACGGTCTCTAACCTGAACCCAACTTGTCATAGTCGACTTGACCCGGCCATCCGTGTATCGGCTACGCTCGCGCCGGTGATTGAACAACAATCGAACTGACACGCTGTCACCGGAGGAATAGATGATCCACCGCTATGCCCTGCTTCGCGTGGTCCTGCTCTTCAACCTGACGGCAATGACGCAGTCTGCCCTGGCGGCGGCGGCCATCCACACCATCGCCATCCAGCCCATAGATAATCCTGCCGGTTATTCATGGCCCTACAATTTGCGAATGTTTCAAGGCACCGGTGCTGTCGCAACCGGTGGCGTGGCCGGGGCCGCGGTAAGCGGCTTTGCCCGCGGTCTTGGCAGCGGCGACAATGCGCGATCCGCCGTGACTGAAACCATTCTGAACGACAATAATGTCAAGCTGGGGGATGAGGCGGTCGCTTATTTGCGGGACTCGCTTTCGCGGCAGGGCTTTGAGATCGCGGCTCCTGAAAACGCCGCAGCGGCCGATGCTACGCTGACCGTATCGTTCAACAAAGTAGGCTGGGTCTGCGACGGGCTGCTCATGGATGGAGTGTGCCACCCGCGCATCGACGCAAAGACCGTTTTGACCGTCAACAGGACAGGCAAGAAGCGGTTCAACGAGATTTGCCATTACGGCATCGAGTCTTTCATTCTGGCCTGCAGCTTCGACCCGCCCCAGCCTGTGACGGTTTCAAACCTGCGGACACTTCTGTCTGATCCCGCCAATGCAAATCGGGGCTTGCTCGAGGGCCTGAAGCGACTGTCCGATTATATCGCGTTGGAAATCAAAGACGCAGCCGACTGACAGCCTGGGCCTGCTGGGCGTTCCCGCTGCTGCTGGCCGAGCCGCTGCTGCAATATCGCCAATTGCGGCGGCGCTAAGTCGTCTTCTTTTTTTTCAGATATTCCAGCTTCCGGCGCGCAGCCTCTGCCATCACCGATTGCGGCGCGCTGGCAGGACCCACCACGCTGGCTTCCAGGCCGGTCTCGGGATCGATGGCGGTGGCCTTGACCGTGTTCCCCAAAACAACAAATTCGACGTAGAGCTCTTTGCCCGTCACTTAGATGCTTAAGCCGCGCGGGCGATCTTGTGGGTGTCCCACACGATCACCACAGACGCGACCAACGCATCCATCATGGCATCGGTATGCGCCGGGCTTGGCGTAAAGCGCAGCCGCTCGGTGCCGCGCGGCACGGTGGGATAGTTGATCG
>DATEEB010000240.1:0-3917 GCA_035281345.1 Rhizomicrobium sp.
GCGGGCATG
Organism: Rhizomicrobium sp.; assembly: GCA_035281345.1. Taxonomy (GTDB): domain Bacteria; phylum Pseudomonadota; class Alphaproteobacteria; order Micropepsales; family Micropepsaceae; genus Rhizomicrobium. Next base: position 10 of record DATEEB010000240.1, read on the forward strand.
ACGGCGTCATTGGTCCGCGGTTCAATGCCTTGGGCGGGGACTGGGTGATTTTCCTGGCCGCGGCGCGAGCCAGCTTTACTGGCGATCTGGTCCATATCTATGACCAGGCCTGGATCACGGCGGCCACCAACAGCCAATTCGCCGATTGGCTATCTGCGCCGCTGCCTTTTCCGCTTTTTCCATATCCGCCGATTTTTCTGCTGCTGGTGATGCCCTTCGCCAAGTTGCCGGTGGGATTGTCGCTGTTGTTCAGTCAGCTGGCACAATTCACCGTCTTGGCCTGGGCGTTGCGAAAATTGGCGCCGGACAAAAACTATCCTTTCTTCCTGATTGCCGCCTTCTTGTCGCCTGCCGCCGCCAACAATGTCTTGGCGGGCAGCAATGCCGTGCTGGTGACGGCGCTGATCGTGGGCGGAATTGCGCTGCTGAAAGACAGGCCGGTGCTGGCGGGCGCGTTGCTGGGGGTGGTGATCTTCAAGCCGCAGTTTTTTCCGCTGCTGCCGCTGGCTTTGATTGCGGCAAAGCAGGGAAGGGCTTTGGCCGGCATGACGGTTTCGGTTGCCGCGCTGACCCTATTGAGCGCCGTTATGTTCGGACCGTCGCTGTGGCTGGACTGGATCAATGTCTATCTGCATCCCCAAACGGTCGCGGGCGTGAACGCCACTGATTGGGGTCATAGCTGGGACGAAAGCGTCTCCACTTGCGTGGCGTTGTTGGGCGCGCCGCGCTGGCTCGCGAACCTGGCGCAAGGCGCAGCCGTCCTGATCGCCATAGCGGCGGTCTGGCGCGCCTTTTCTAAATTTCATGCCCAGCGGCTTGGGGTCTTGTTGGGGGCGGTGCTGCTGGCCTCGCCCCATGTCTCTAATTACGACTTGTTGCTGCTGGCGGTGGCGGCCCTGATCTATCTGTGGACCCTGCCGGAAATTTCCCGTCCTCTGGCCCTGGTACTGCCCTTGGCCGCCTGGCTGGCCCCCCTCTACAACCCGCCCAAGGTGATGCCGCTGGGTCTGGTGACCCCCTTACTGCTTTTGGGCCTGATGGCCTTGTTTCAGGGCACGGCGCGCGATAAGCCCCAACAGAATCCATAGCGCCAGTGGTCCGATCTGGACATGGCTGGCTGCCGCCAAGGGTGAATAGATCAGAGGCGCGGCGATGCTGAAGGCGAGCGCAATTTTTTCTCCCGGCTGAAAGCCGTGACGCACGCCTTCGGCCGCCAGCCAGGCGGCCACGAAAATCAGCGCGATCTGGTCATAGTCCCAGGCATAGGGCGTAACGAGGAAGGTTGCGACGATCAACGCGCTGCCTTTGACCGCCTCTGTCGCATTGCTGCGCCATATCCGGATGGTCGCCGCAATGGCGATGAGGGCGGATACGCATTGGACTGCATAGGCAGCGCTGATTCCGCCGCCCGCAAGCCGGACCGTCGCGAAAGCGGTTGGCATGCGGTGCCACATGGAATCTCCGATTTCCAGCAATCTGGCATTGATCGGTGCGTTCTTGAGGAAGTCGGTCCAGATACCCGGCCCGAGGAGGAAAGCGCTCCCGCAAATCGCCAGCGCCGTGAGTCCGGCGGTGGCGAAAGCGCGCCAGCGACCGCCGGCCGCAAGTGCGACAGGGATCAGGATTGCCAGATGCGGCTTGAAGCACAGCATCCCGAACAGCAGGCCCGCCAGCCACGGCTGATGCTCGAGGAAAAGCAGCCCGCCACAGAAGAGAGCCGCGGTGAACTGTCCGTTCTGACCCCAGAGCGCGTTCACCAGCGAAGCAGGTGTGGCGAATGCCGCCAAGAGGGCCATGCGCCAATCCAGGGTCCTTGCCAGCAGCACGGCGCAAACCGCAATGCCGGACAGCAGCCAGAAGGCCAGCGCCGGGGCGAAATCGAGCGCGGCCAGCGGCAGGCTCAGCACCAGCGTTGTGGGCGGATAGGAATACCATTTGAAATGTGCGTTCGGCGCGGTCTGGCTGCGCTGATAGGCCAAGAAGCCGTCAATGTCGTAGACGCGCGCGGCCTGGCCGTCGGCCGCAAGCTGGGCCCCCGCCCAATAGTTCACGAAATCCCGCCCCAGTTGCTGGCCGTCCGCGTCGGTCAAGCCTTGGCTGGTGTGCAGCCAAATATCGCGCCCCACCACGATCAGCGCCAAAAGAGCGAAAATGGCCCCGATCCGCCGAATTCGCTCGGCCGTTAGCCAATCCCCCCGGAAAAAGAGGACGGAGGGCGTAAAAACAGCCAAAAACCAGGACATTGGGGGGTGTCGCGAAAGTTCCTAGCGCTTGTAGCCTGGGCACCCCTTCGGAAAGGTAAAATGCCCGGTTTTCCGCCTTGCCTATGGGAGTATCACCCCCTATAAGCCCCGCCATCTCGCACGCGGGGATGGCTTTCGGTGGGTGTTCCGCCGTCGCCGTCCGGTGCCTCCTAGGAGGTAATCCCCGCGTCTGGCCAACCGGTAAAGGAGACTGACTCAATGGCTTTGCCAGAATTTTCCATGCGCCAATTGCTCGAATCCGGCGCCCATTTCGGTCACCGCCAGCAGCGCTGGAACCCCAAGATGGCCCCATACATCTATGGGCAGCGCAACGACATCCATATTCTCGACCTCACCCAGACCGTGCCCTTGCTGCACCGTGCCCTGGTGACCTTGCGCGAAACCGCCGCCGGCGGTGGGCGCATTCTGTTTGTCGGCACCAAGCGCCAGGCCAGCGAGCCGATCGCCGCCGCCGCCAAGCGCTGTGCGCAATACTATGTCAATCATCGCTGGCTGGGCGGCACGCTGACCAACTGGCAGACCATTTCCCATTCCATTCGCCGCCTTCGCACCATCGAAGAGACGCTGACCAGCGCCGGCGAATCGGGTCTGACCAAGAAGGAACTGCTGGGCCTGTTGCGCGAGCAGGACAAGCTGGAACGCTCGCTGGGCGGCATCAAGGAAATGGGCGGCGTGCCCAACCTGCTGTTCGTGGTGGATACCAACAAGGAAGCCATCGCGATTGCCGAGGCCCGCAAGCTGGGCATTCCGGTCATGGCGGTGCTGGATTCCAACAGCGATCCGGACGGCATTGCCTTCCCCATCCCCGGCAATGACGACGCCGCCCGCGCCATCGCGCTCTATTGCGATCTGGCCGCGCGCGCCGTGATCGACGGTCTGGGCCAGGGCCAGGCCGATGCCGGCGTGGATCTGGGCGCGGCGGAAGAGATCGTAGAGGCCGCGCCTGAGCTGGTGGAACCGGCCACGGCTTAATTTTACGGATATTGATGCCCCAATACGCCCGGATGGGCGCGGCCGGGCAAGACGGAGACCGACATGGCAAACATCACCGCTTCGATGGTGAAAGACCTGCGCGACAAGACCGGCGCAGGAATGATGGACTGCAAGAACGCTCTCAACGAAACCGGCGGCGACATGGAAGCGGCGATCGATTGGCTGCGCAAGAAGGGCATTTCCAAGGCCGCGAAAAAGGCCGGACGCGCCGCTGCCGAGGGCCTGGTGGGCGTGGCGGTGGACGCGAACACCGGCGTGCTGCTGGAAGTCAATGCCGAAACCGATTTCGTCGCCCGCAATGACGCATTCAAGGCGTTTGTGCAGGACGCCACCAAGCTCGCCCTGAAAGAGGGCGGCGATCTGGAAAAGCTTTTGGCGCATCCGATGGGCTCTTCCACCGTGCAGCACACCCTGACCGAACTGGTGGCCAAGATCGGCGAGAATATGAGCGTGCGCCGCACCGCCGCTTTGTCGGTGGATCCCGGCGTGGTGGCGGCCTATGTCCACAACCCCGCTTCGCCGGAACTGGGCAAGATCGGCGTGCTGGTCGGCCTGAAATCGTCCGGCGACAAGGACAAGTTGTCGGCGCTGGCCAAGCAGCTCGCCATGCATGTCGCGGCCGCCTCGCCTTTGGCGATCTCGCCGGAGCAT
>DATEEB010000241.1:0-6758 GCA_035281345.1 Rhizomicrobium sp.
TGCCCGCTATGCCGCCGCCTTCTATGGCAGCCAGCCCGATATCGTCGCCGCGATCACCGGCACCAAGGGCAAGTCTTCCATTGTTGCGTTCCTGCGTGAAATCTGGACGGCGCTGGGCAATCCCGCCGCCAGCCTGGGAACCGTGGGGGTCACAGGACCGGGCGGCACCGTGCCTTTGTCCCACACCACCCCCGATCCGGTGGAGATTCACCAATTGCTGGCAGGGCTGAAACAAAAAGGCGTGGAGCACCTGGCCATCGAAGCTTCCAGCCATGGCCTGGATCAGCATCGCTTGGACGGCGTCAAGATTTCCGGTTGCGGCTTTACCAACATCACCCGCGATCATATGGACTATCACGCCACCTTCGAGGATTACCTGGCCGCCAAGCTCCGTCTGTTCACCGAACTGGTGCAAGATGGCGGTGTCGCGGTGGTCAATGCCGATGCGGCCCATGCCGACCGCTTTATCGCCGCCGCCAAGGCGCGCGCGCTAAAACTGATCACCGTCGGCCGCAAGGGCGACACTATCCACCTGGACCGCCGGGAGGATCGAGGCGGCGCCCAGGCCCTGACGCTGCATTACCAGGGGAAAATTTTCTATATCGAACTGCCGCAGGCCGGTGAGTTTCAAGCGTCCAATGCGCTGGTCGCGGCGGGTCTGGCGATCGGCCTCCTGGATGAGAAGGGGGGCGCGGACGCGGCAAAAGTGTTCGCGGCGCTGGAGGATCTGAAAGGTGCGCCCGGCCGGATGGAAAAGGTGGCTTATGCCGCCGGCGGCGCACCGATCTATGTCGACTATGCCCACACGCCAGACTCGCTGGAAAAAATCCTGGAAGCCCTTCGGCCGCATACCGCAAACCGTTTGCATGTGGTGTTCGGCTGCGGCGGCGACCGGGACAAAGGCAAACGCCCTTTGATGGGCGCCATCGCGGTGAAGCTGGCGGATCATGTGATCATCACCGACGACAATCCCCGCAGCGAAGACGCTGCGGGCATCCGCAGCGAAATCCTTGCCGCCGCCCAGGGCGCGCAAGAGATCGGCGACCGTGCCCAGGCCATCCGCACGGCGGTGGCTGCTTTGAAAGCGGGCGATGTTCTGGTGATCGCGGGCAAGGGTCACGAGACCGGTCAATATGTCCAAGGCGAGGTCTATCCCTTCTCGGACCGCGAACAGGCGCTCGCCGCTGCCTTGGCGATGGGAGGGCGCGCGGCATGACCTTGTGGACCCACCTGGACGCGCAAGCCGCCACCTTGGGCAAGGCCAGCAGCGCCTTTGCCGTGAACGGCGTCTCGATCGACACCCGGACCCTGAAGGAAGGCGATTTGTTCGTGGCGCTGCAAGGCAACCGTGATGGGCATGATTTCGTGAAGGCGGCGTTCGAGGCCAAGGCCGGCGCGGCACTGGTGGCGCGCACGCCACCAGGCGTCAATGGCCCGCTTCTGACCGTGGGACATACCCAGCGCGGTTTGGAGGATTTGGCGCGCGCCGCCCGCGCCCGCAGCAATGCCAAGATCTTGGCGGTCACCGGCAGCGCGGGAAAAACCACCACCAAGGAGATTTTGCGCTTGGCCTGCCATGCGCTGGGCCCGACCCATGCCTCGGCCGCGTCCCATAACAATCATTGGGGCGTGCCGCTGAGCCTGGCCTTGCTGCCGCGCGACGCCGAATACGGCATTTTCGAAGTGGGCATGAATCATTTCGGCGAACTGCGCAATCTGGTGTCTTTTGTGAAGCCGCATGTGGCGCTGATCACCACCATCGCGCCGGCGCATCTGGAATTTTTCGGCAATTGCGAAGCCATTGCCGATGCCAAGTCGGAAATCTTCGAAGGCCTTTTGCCCGGCGGCGCGGCCTTGATCCCGTCCGACAGCCCTTATGCCGAGCGTCTCATCGCCCGGGCCCGCCAGGCGCATGTCTCCCGTATCGTCACCTTTGGAACCAATGGCCAGGCCCGATTGATCGCTTGCAAGCCGGACGGCAAAGGCATTCGCATCCAGGCCGATATCCTGGGGCGCGCGGTGGATTGCCATGTCGGCGCGCCCGGCGCCCATATCGCCTTGAATGTGGTGGGCGCGCTCGCGGCGGTGGCTTTGCTGGATGGCGATGTGCTCAACGCCGCCGCGGCCTTGAAAAATTTTATAGCGCTCAAGGGCCGGGGGGCGCGCCTGACGGCCGGCGGCATTCATGTGATTGACGAAAGCTACAACGCCAATCCGGGCTCGATGGCGGCGGCGTTGGCGATGTTGGGCGCCGCTAAGGGCCGCAAGATCGCGGTTCTGGGCGATATGTTGGAGATGGGCGAGGGCGGCATGGCCCACCATGCCGGTCTGGCCGTGCCGATCGAGGACAACCGGGTCGATTTGGTGTTCGCCAGCGGCAGCCAGATGAAAGCGTTGTGGAACGCGCTGCCGGCTTCGCGGCGCGGCGCCTATGCCGAGAACGCCGCGGGGCTGGCGCCCAAAGTGATGGCTGCGGTGAAGGCTGGCGACACCGTTCTGGTGAAAGGCTCCAATGGCGCGAAAATGTCGGTGATCATCGAAGCGCTCAAGGGGAAGGCGTCCTAATGCTTTATTATCTGTCGCTTCTCACCCATACGGAGGAGCTGGCCTTCTTCCGCCTGTTCAAATATCTCTCCTTCCGTGCGCTGGCGGCGGTGGTGACGGCGCTGATGTTCGCCTTCCTGTTTAATCCCATGCTGATCCGCTGGCTGAAGGTCAAGCAGGGCAAAGGCCAGCCCATTCGTTCCGACGGTCCGCAGCGCCATATCGTTGAAAAAGCGGGCACGCCGACCATGGGCGGGCTGTTGATCCTCCTTCCCTGGATCTGTTCCACCTTGCTATGGGCCAGTCCCTCCAACCGCTATGTCTGGATCGCGCTGTTGGTGACCGTCAGCTATGGCTTGCTGGGCTTTCTGGACGACTATTATAAAGTGACCAAGCGCACCTCGGATGGACTGTCCAGCCGCATGCGGTTGCTGATTGAGTTTGCCGTGGCGGCGCTCGCCACTTGGCTGATCATGGGCTTCGAACCGCCTGATCTGTCTGGCACGCTGGCCATTCCTTTCATCAAGACCGCCTTTTTGCCCCTTGGTATCTTTTTCTTGGCGGTTGGCATCTTCGTGATCGCGGGCGCGGCCAATGCCGTGAACTTTACCGACGGGTTGGACGGCCTGGCCATCATGCCGGTGATGATCGCCGCCGCGACCTTCATCCTGATCGTCTATTTGGTCGGCAATGAGCGCTTCGCCGCCTATCTGCAAATTCCCTATATCGAGTATTCCGGCGAGCTGGTGGTGTTCCTGGCGGCGCTGGTCGGCGCCGGTCTGGGCTTTCTTTGGTATAATGCCCCGCCTGCCGCCATTTTCATGGGCGATACCGGCTCGCTGCCTTTGGGCGGCGCGCTCGGCGTGGTCGCAGTCGCGGTCAAGCATGAGATCGTGCTGGGGATCGTCGGCGGTCTCTTTGTGGTGGAGACCGTGTCGGTGATGGTGCAAGTGATCTCCTTCAAGCTCACCGGCAAACGCGTGTTCCGCATGGCGCCGATCCATCATCACTATGAGCAACTGGGCTGGACCGAACCCACCATCGTGATCCGTTTCTGGATCGTGGCGGTGGTGCTGGCGCTGCTCGGCCTTGCGACCTTGAAACTGCGGTGAGGCGATGATCCCCAGCCGCGCCTTCGCCAATAAGACGGTTGCCATTTTTGGGCTGGCCCGCACCGGCTTGGGCGCGGTGCGCGCGCTTGTGGCCGGCGGCACACGGGTGATCGCCTGGGACGACAACAGCACGGCGCGCGACCTGGGCGGCCAGGAAGGCGCCGAACTGATGCCTTGGCGCGAATGGCCGTGGGAAAAAATCGCCGCGCTGGTTTTGTCGCCGGGCGTGCCGCTTACCCATCCAAGGCCCCATGGCGTGGTGGAGCATGCCAACCAGGCCAGGGTTCCGGTGATTGGCGATGTCGAACTTTTCGCGCACGAGATCCGGCCGCAATCCGATTCCCCCGGCCGGGCGCCGGTCATTGCCATCACCGGCACAAACGGCAAATCCACCACCACGGCTTTGATAGGTCATATCCTCAGCCAATGCGGCTTTCACGCCCAGATCGGCGGCAATATCGGCAAGTCGGTGCTGGAGTTGTCGCCGCCCGCGGCCAAGATCGTTTATGTGCTGGAGATGTCCAGTTTCCAGATCGACCTGGCGCCGGGACTAAAACCCGATGTCGGCGTGCTCTCCAACCTGTCGCCTGATCATATCGACCGTCACGGCACCATGGAGAATTATGCGGCGATCAAGGCGCGGCTGATGAAGCAAACCGCACGCGACGGCCAAGTGCTGGTCGGAGTGGACGATGGCTATGCCTCCGGAATTTTTACGCAATTGTCGGCCGGCGGCGGCGCGCTGGCGCATCCTGTGTCGGTCGGAAAAGTGTTGGGCCGGGGCATTTTCGTGGTGGATGGCGCTTTATACGATGCGATGGGCCCGCGCGCCGTCAAGGTGATGGAGATGGCCGCCGCCACCCACCTTCCGGGCGCGCACAATTGGCAGAACGCGGCCTTGGCCTATGGCGCCGTCAGACCCTTCATCGCCGATACCAAGGCGATCGCCGCCGCCATCGCCAGTTTCCCCGGCTTGGCGCATCGCATGGAAGATGTCGGTCATATCGGTAAGGCCACCTTCATCAACGATTCCAAAGCCACCAATGCCGACGCCACGGCCCGCGCCTTGGCGGTTTATCCCGATATTTTCTGGATCGCGGGCGGCAAGCCCAAGGAAGGCGGGATCGATAGCTTGGCGGCTTTTTTTCCGCGCATCCGCAAGGCCTATCTGATCGGCGAGGCAGCGCCGCAATTTGCCCGCACCTTGGACGGCAAGGCACAATATGAGGTGTCCGGCGCGCTGGATGCCGCGGTGAACAGCGCCGCCGCGGATGCGGCGGCGTCGAACGCGTCTGCGCCGGTGGTGCTGTTGTCGCCAGCCTGCGCTTCTTACGATCAGTTCCAGGATTTCGAGCAGCGCGGCGACGCCTTCCGCACTCTGGTCGCGAAGTTGCCGCGCGATCCTGAGGCAAAGGCCGCCCGATGAATCGCGCCAACAAAAGCGGTTTTGCCGATTGGTGGTTCACCGTGGACCGTGTCGCGCTATTTTGCATGCTGAGTCTGGCCGGCATCGGGCTGATGCTGGCATTCGCCGCCAGCCCCGCCATCACCGGAGGGCCGATGACGGGGGGCGATTTCCGCTACACGGTGCGGCAGGTCACCTTCGCCTCCGCCGCCATCGCTATTCTGTTCGGCGTATCGCTGCTCAATCTGCGTCAGATCCGGATCGTGGGGGCGGTAACCTTTGCCGGGGCCTTGATCGGATCCTTTTTGGTTCTGTTCGTGGGCGCCGATGTGCTGGGGGCGCGGCGCGAACTGGATTTCGGCGCGCTTTCGCTGCAGCCCTCGGAGTTTCTCAAGCCCGGCTTTGCGATTCTCGCCGCCGCCGTGCTGGCGGACCGTCAGCCTTTGGCAATTCCCAAACCGGTGGTGACGTTCCTTTTGCTGTTGCCCGCCTTGCTGATCCTGGTGCGTCAGCCGGATGTGGGCCAGACCGGGTTGTTGCTGTGCCTATGGGGCGGGATGCTGTTTTTCTGGGGCATGTCGTTTGTTTGGGTGGGCGCAGGATTGGGGATCGCCGGCGTGCTGGGCTTTGTGGCCTACGAAATCTTTCCGCATGTGCATCGCCGTGTGGATCAGTTTCTGGGCCATTCCGATACCGGCTATCAGGCCGGCTTGGCGTTGAAGGCTTTCGCGCATGGCGGCCTGACCGGTGTCGGCCCCGGGGCAGGGACCGTCAAGTACCGCATCCCCGACGTCCATTCCGACTTCATCTATGCGGTGGCGGGCGAGGAATTCGGTTTTCTGCTCTGCGGCCTGATCGCCTTGCTATTCTGTGTCCTGACGGTCCGGTTGCTGTTGCGCGCGGCCGCCGCGCGCGAGCCTTTCGCGCAACTGGCGGGGGCTGGACTGGCGCTGGTGACCGCGGTTCAGGCCTTCATCAATATGGGCGTGGCGGTGTCCTTGTTGCCCGCCAAGGGCATGACCCTGCCGTTCATCTCCTATGGCGGCTCTTCGCTTTTCGCCGTGGCGGTGACCATGGGATTTGCGCTTGCCGTGACAAGACAGCGCCCGAAAATCCGTCATTCCACCCGCGAAGACCCCGGTTTTTTCATGGGCAGCGTGGCATGAGCCAAGCGTCGAATGTCATTGTCCTGTCGGCCGGTGGCACCGGTGGGCATCTTTTCCCCGCCCAGGCCTTGGCGGGAGCTTTGGTGCGGCGGGGCCGCGATATTGTGGTGATGACCGACAGCCGCTTTGCCAACTACGCCACCGCCTTTCCGGGCGCGAAAATTCACGCTGTTCCCTCGTCCCCGCTCAATGCCATTGTCGCGCCCTTCAAGATCGCCGCCGGTATCGGGATCGCCCTGGTCAAGTTGCTGAGGCTCAAACCCGCCGCCGTTGTGGGCTTTGGCGGTTATCCCAGCGTCCCGGTGATGTTGGCTGCCGGTCTGGCGCGCCTTCCCACCGCGATCATTGAACAGAATGCCGTGGTGGGCCGCGCCAACCGGTTGGTGATGAACAAGGTCCAGATGGTGGCTGCGGCCTTTCCCATCGCCCGGTTCGCGCCCGCCGACCCATCCAAGATCGTGCTGACCGGCAATCCCTTGCGCCCCGAAGTCGAAGCGCTATGGGCGGCGCCCTATTGCATGCCGCAAACCG
>DATEEB010000242.1:0-6219 GCA_035281345.1 Rhizomicrobium sp.
GTCGACCTGGTGCATTTCCGCCCCCCCGCAGGCCTGTGGCTGCTCAGGCAGATGAAAATCGGCGCGAACTAACATATTAGGTGGTCGCGGTGGTTGTGGCGCAAAGAGCGCAGGCCATTGTGACATGGACGAAAATCGGCGCGGTGGCGGCGGACGCCAACCGGCGTTATCTTGCAAGCCTTTCCAACAGAAAACCCGCTTCATGCTCAAAAATATCTCCATTCGCGGCGCGCGCGAGCACAATCTCAAGAATATCGATGTGGACATTCCGCGCGACACGCTCACCGTGCTGACGGGCCTGAGCGGCTCGGGCAAGTCGTCGCTCGCCTTCGACACCATCTATGCCGAAGGCCAGCGCCGCTATGTCGAAAGCCTGTCGGCCTATGCCCGCCAGTTCCTGGAATTGATGCAGAAGCCGGATGTGGACCATATCGAAGGTCTGTCGCCCGCCATTTCCATCGAACAGAAGACGACGTCCAAGAATCCGCGTTCCACCGTCGGCACGGTGACCGAGATCTATGACTATCTGCGGCTGTTGTTCGCGCGGGTGGGGGTGCCCTATTCGCCCGCCACCGGCCTGCCCATCGAAAGCCAGACCGTCAGCCAGATGGCCGACCGGATTCTGGCGCTGCCCGAGGGGACGCGCCTCTATCTGCTGGCCCCCATCGTGCGCGGCCGCAAGGGCGAATACAGAAAGGAGCTAGCCGAACTCCAGAAGAAAGGCTTTCAGCGCGCCAAGGTGGACGGCAAGTTTTACGACATTGGCGCCACGCCGGCGCTCGACAAGAAACTCAAGCACGATATCGAGATTGTGGTGGACCGTATCGTGGTCAAGCCGGATATCGGCAACCGCTTGCCCGACTCCATCGAAACCGCGCTCAATCTGGCCGACGGCCTGTTGGTGGTGGAGTTCGCCGACCAGAAGGAGAAGGACGGCAAGCAGAAACAAATCGTCTTTTCTTCCAAATTCGCCTGCCCGGTATCGGGTTTCACCATCTCGGAAATCGAACCCCGGCTCTTCTCGTTCAACAATCCGCATGGCGCCTGTCCGGAATGCGACGGATTGGGGACCCAGAATTATTTCGACGAAGCTCTGGTCGTGCCGGACGAATCTCTTAGCCTGAAAAAGGGCGCCCTCGCGCCCTGGTCCAAGAGTTCATCGCCCTACTATCTTCAAACGCTGGAGGCGCTGGCCCGGCACTACAAATTCTCCATGAACGATGCTTGGGAGGACCTGCCCAAAAGGATACGCCAGATCATCCTGCATGGCTCGGACGAGGAAGAGGTCAAATTCGTCTATGACGACGGCATGCGCCGGTACGAAACCCGCAAGCCGTTCGAGGGTGTCATCACCAACATGGACCGGCGTCACAAGGAGACCGACAGCGACTGGGCGCGGGAGGAACTGGAAAAATACCAGGCTGCGGCCGCATGCGAAGTCTGCAACGGCTACCGCCTCAAGCCCGAGGCCCTGGCGGTCAAGATCGGCGGCCTGCATATCAGCCAGGTTTGCGAACAATCCATCCGCGACGCCGATGGCTGGTTCCGCGACATCGACAAAAAGCTGACAAAACAGCAGCAGGAAATCGCCTATCGGATTTTGAAGGAAATCCGCGCCCGGCTGAAGTTCCTCAACAATGTGGGATTGGAGTATCTCACCCTGGGGCGCGCGTCCGGCACCCTGTCCGGCGGTGAGAGTCAGCGCATCCGGTTGGCCTCCCAGATCGGTTCGGGCCTTACGGGCGTGCTCTATGTGCTGGACGAGCCCAGTATCGGGCTGCATCAGCGCGACAATTCCAAGCTGCTCGAAAGTCTCAAGGGGCTGCGCGACATGGGCAACACCGTACTGGTGGTGGAGCATGATGAAGACGCCATCCGCACCGCCGATCATGTGATCGATATGGGCCCGGGCGCCGGCATTCATGGCGGCCATATCGTTGCCCAAGGCAGCCCGGCCGATATCATTGCCAGCAAGAAAAGCCTGACCGGGAAATATCTCAGCGGGGCGGAACATATCGCCATCCCCGCCACGCGCCGCAAAGCCGTCCACAATCGTTGGCTGAAGGTTGTGGGGGCCAAGGGCAACAATCTCAAGAATGTGACCGCGCAGATTCCCTTAGGCACCCTAACCTGCATCACCGGCGTTTCGGGCGGCGGAAAATCGACCCTAACCATCGAGACTCTGTACAAGGCAGCCGCCCGCAAGCTTGGCCAAGCGCGCGAGAATCCCGCAGTCCATGAACGCATCGAGGGGCTGGAGTTCCTGGACAAAGTGATCGACATCGATCAAAGCCCGATCGGGCGAACCCCCCGATCCAACCCGGCCACTTATACCGGGGCCTTCACCCCCATTCGCGACTGGTTCACCGAGTTGCCGGAAGCCAAGGCGCGCGGCTATGCACCTGGCCGTTTCAGCTTCAACGTCAAGGGCGGGCGCTGTGAAGCCTGCCAGGGCGACGGCGTCATCCAGATCGAGATGCACTTCTTGCCCGACGTCTATGTCCAATGCGATGTCTGCAAGGGCAAGCGCTACAATCGCGAGACCCTGGACGTGAAATTCCGGGATCACTCCATCAGCGATGTCCTGGACATGACCATCGAGGCGGGCGCCGAACTGTTCAAGGCGGTGCCGTCCATCGCCGAAAAACTGGAAACGCTCAAACGCGTGGGTCTGGGCTATATCTCCATCGGCCAGCAGGCCACCACCCTTTCCGGCGGCGAGGCGCAGCGGGTCAAGCTCAGCAAGGAATTGTCGCGCCGCGCCACCGGCCGTACCCTGTACATCTTGGACGAGCCCACCACGGGCCTGCATTTCCATGACGTCAAAAAACTGCTGGAGGTGCTGCAGGAGCTGGTGGACCAGGGCAACACCGTGGTGGTGATTGAGCACAATCTGGAAGTCATCAAGACCGCGGACTGGATCGTAGATCTGGGGCCGGAAGGCGGGGACGGCGGCGGTGAAATCGTCGCCAGCGGGACGCCGGAGGATGTGGCGAAGAATGCGCGCTCTTATACCGGCCAGTATCTCAAAGCGCTGTTGAAGAACGCACCCAAGCGGCTCAAGGCCGCTGAATAGCCGTTTGGCGTGCCGTCAGACCGCGATATCCAAGACCGGCTCGTCCTTCAGCACACGCCAAACCGAAACGCTGGCGCTTGCGAACAGGCCGATCACCACCGGCGAAAAGAAAAAGCTCAAGCCGCAGGTCAAGGGCAGCGTGTCGCGCAGATGCGTGAAGGCGGCGGCCATCTGCGCCTGTTGGCTGGCGCCCGGCGTAATAGTGACTTTGTCTCCCAATGCCGCATCTATGGTGATAAAAACCAGCAGCAGGGGCAGGAAAAGCCCCAACAAAATGCCGATCAACGGCATGGCATGACCAGCCGACAGCGCCCAGGCACGGCGCAGAACCGGGCCGGTTTCATGGACGGCGATGGCGGGCAGCAGCAGCAGGAACCGGGCAGCCAAGGCGATGCTTGCGCCCAACAGGATCAGGACCATGATTCCCCCCATGGCCTCCTGGCTCGTTTTGGCGCCCGGCAAGAAAGTGAGAAAGGCGTTGGCGGCAAGAAGCAGTGAAAAGCTGATCATCATCATCAGGCCCACAAAGGCGAAGAAAGCCCGGAACATCCGCCATTCCATGGCACCAAAGGTGAAATGAACCAAGACCGGCGCGGTCCGCGTCCCCGCCGCCAGCTGGATGACAGCGACGAACATGACCGCATAGAGCAAAAGCGCTGCGACCAAATAGGCCAGCAGCATCAGAAAAGCCGGCCCCATAAGGGCGGCGTTTTCGGTGGCCATATATTCGGTAAGATCGCTATACAAACGGTGAAATGTGAAGAAGCGGGCGACGGTGATCATCACCATCGATACCCAGATCAGGCCGATGATGCCGCCAAGCTGCGTGGCCGTGAAAATATAAGCGTCACGGATGGTCGCGACGACCGGGATGCGCCGTATCACAGCGCTTAAAACTCGTCGAAGGGGCGCAAATCGTCGAACACCGGGGCCTGCGGCGCGGTGGCGCTGTGCCACAACCCAACGGCCCATGCGGTGACCGCGGCCGCAACCGGCGATTTGGCCAAACCCGCCAAAGGCTCGGTCACCAATGCGAAATGACGGCGCGGAACGAAAACAGCGACGCTCACCGCGGCGGCGGCCAACAACCCAGCGCCCAGCGCCAGCTTGACGTAATTGGGTCCCTTGCGTTCTTCGGCCATAAAACTCTGTCCTTCTGACGATCCCTATATAAGCGGCGATTCCGCCGCCGTCATGGGGTTTTGGACTGAAACCAGGCGATCGCGACATTGTCGCATAGGCTTTCAGACAAAACGTTAAAGCGGCGCCAAATTATGGCAAAGGCCGGGCTGGACGTACAAAAAAGCCCGCCATCCCCGATGACGGGCTTTTTCGGTAATTTTACGATCCGCTTTCAAGCCAAAGCGTCACCCTTACGGCGCGGCGGTAGTCGTCGTGGAGGTGGTGGGGCCGCTGTCATCGTCCGCAACCGTGATCGCTATAGCCGTAATGACGACAATCGCGCCACCAGCGACCAGCAAGGTGCCCGAGCCGATTTCCTGCGCGGGCTTCACGCCGGCGGGCTTACCAGGCGCCAGGGCGCCATCAGCGGCGAAAGCCGAAGAACCAATCACCGCCGCCACCAAGACCGCGGCAACAACACGCGTAAAACCGAAAATAGCCGCCCCCATTGTGCAATAGCGGGCATACTTGTCCAAAGCCGCAAGTCTCGTCAACCGGCGGTTTTCGCTTCCTTTTTTCCTGTTGCCTAAAAGCTTTACCGGTTGTCATCTCCTTGTCATATTGCGTTTGCAAAAAACCTTGGGCGGGCCAAGGCGCCAAGAACGGTTTGCGGGGCGGAACCGACCTGCTAAAGCCCGCTCATGACCCCAAGCTTGCGTATTATCGGCGGTGGATTGGCCGGGTCGGAAGCGGCCTGGCAGGCGGCCGAGTCCGGCGTGGCCGTGATTCTCCATGAAATGCGCCCCTGCCGGGGCACCGAAGCGCATCAGACCGCTTCCCTCGCCGAACTGGTCTGTTCCAACTCCTTCCGGTCCGACGACGCCGCCAACAACGCGGTGGGCCTGCTGCACGAAGAGATGCGCCGGTGCGGATCGCTGATCCTGCGCGCGGCCGATGCCCACAAATTGCCGGCGGGCGGCGCCCTGGCCGTGGACCGGCACGGCTTTTCCGCCGCCGTCACGGCAGCGCTGGAAAACCATCCGCGAATCACCATCGCGCGCGAAGAAATCACCGCCTTGCCCCCGCCGGACGGGGGCAGCGCGATCGTCGCCACCGGGCCGCTGACATCGGCCAGCCTGGGCGCATCGATCGGCGCGGCCACGGGTCAGGATCAACTGGCTTTCTTCGATGCCATCGCGCCCATCGTGCATCGCGAATCCATCAACTTCGATATCGCGTGGTTCCAGTCCCGCTACGATAAGGAAGGTCCGGGCGGCGGGGTGGCCGACTATATCAACCTGCCCTTGGACGAAACGCAGTACAAAGATTTTGTCGCCGCCTTGCTGGCCGGGGAAAAGACCGATTTCAAGGAATGGGAAAAAAACACCCCCTATTTCGAAGCCTGTCTTCCCATCGAAGTGATGGCGGCGCGCGGTGCGCAAACCCTATCCTTCGGACCGATGAAGCCGGTGGGATTGCAGGATCCCCGCAGCACGCAGCGCCCTTATGCCGTGGTGCAGCTGCGCCAGGACAATGCGCTGGGGACGCTGTGGAACATGGTCGGGTTTCAGACCAAGCTGCGCCACGCCGAACAGCTACGCATCTTCCGCACCATCCCGGGGCTGGAGAAGGCGCAATTCGCCCGTCTGGGCGGGCTGCACCGCAATACCTTCATCAATTCCCCGCGCCTGCTGGATGACCGGCTCCGCTTGAAGTCGCAGCCGCATCTGCGTTTTGCAGGCCAAGTGACCGGCGTCGAGGGTTATGTGGAAAGCGCCGCCATCGGGCTTCTTGCGGGCCGGTTCGCGGCCGCCGAGCTTTTGGGACAATCGTTAAGCGCGCCGCCGCCCACCACCGCTTTGGGGGCGCTTTTGTCCCACATTACCGGCGGCGCCGATGCGCGGACATTTCAGCCCATGAATGTCAATTTCGGGCTATTTCCCGAACTGCCCAAAAGTGCCAAGATACGCGGCAAGGATCGCAAGCAGGCGATGAGCATGCGCGCGCTGCAGGATTTGTCG
>DATEEB010000243.1:0-3488 GCA_035281345.1 Rhizomicrobium sp.
CGGCATCGATGCGGGCGAGTTGGATATGATCATCTGCGCCACCACCACACCGGATGAAAGCTTTCCCGCCACCGCCACCATTGTGCAGTCGCGGCTGGGCATGGCGCATGGCGCGGCGTTCGATCTGCAGGCGGTGTGTTCTGGGTTCATCTATGGCCTGGCGGTGGCCGACAGCATGATCAGGACTGGGGCTGCCCGCACCGTGCTGCTGATCGGCGCGGAGACCATGTCGCGTCTGCTCGATTGGAATGATCGCACCACCTGTGTCCTGTTCGGCGATGGGGCAGGAGCGATAGTGCTGCAGGCCCATGAAGGCGTGGGCAGCAATGCCGACCAGGGCGTCTTGAACACGCGGCTATTCTCCGACGGCCGCCTGCACGACATGCTCTATGCCGATGGCGGGGTGTCTTCGACCCAAACGGCCGGCAAGCTGCGCATGCAGGGCAAAGAAGTCTTCAAGCATGCGGTCACCAACATCGCCGCCGCCATCGTCGCCTCCGCCGAGGCTGCTCATATATCCCTCGACCAGATCGATTGGTTCGTGCCGCACCAGGCCAATCAGCGCATCCTGGACGGCACCGCCAAGAAGCTGGGCATAGACCCCGACAAGGTGATTTCGACGGTGGCCCTGCATGGCAACACCTCGGCGGCCTCGGTGCCGCTGGCCCTGATGGCGGCCGTCCAAGACGGCCGGATCAAGCGCGGTAACCTTGTTCTTCTGGAGGCTATGGGGGGCGGCTTCACCTGGGGCGCCTCTCTTATCCGCTGGTAATTGAGGGGCCGCTGGTCTTTTGGGTCCTGAGTACGTCGCGCGTGCTGTGAGCCACGGCCCGCACAGCGGGTGAGCAGGTCCAGTGGACCTGCGAAAGTGGCGAACGCCGCGAGTTTGGGCGAGCGGCCGAGGGATTTCTCCGCGCGTTGCCTACGCTGTCCCTAGGTAACCCTGCTCAGTCCCCAAAATCCCAAGCGGCGAGCGGCTGCTCTGGCAATAGCCATCCGTACCCGGAAGGCTCACTTAAAGGACCTGGTCCAAGTCTTTGATGTTGACGGGCTTTCCCCCCAGGCCTACCGTATGTGGACAATCAAAGAGTCGCGACCATGACCACGGGAACTTTGACCAGAGCCGACCTTACCGAAGCGGTCTTTCAGGCCGTGGGGCTTTCACGCACCGACTCGGCCCAAATGGTCGAAGACATGCTGGAAGAAGTCTG
Organism: Rhizomicrobium sp.; assembly: GCA_035281345.1. GTDB lineage: Bacteria > Pseudomonadota > Alphaproteobacteria > Micropepsales > Micropepsaceae > Rhizomicrobium. The sequence goes on from DATEEB010000243.1 coordinate 1,212, forward strand.
CGGCGCGCTCGCAAAAGGCGAAACGGTAAAGCTGTCTTCCTTCGGGACCTTCGCGGTGCGCCAAAAATCGCAGCGCATGGGCCGCAATCCCAAGACCGGCGATGAAGTCCCGATCGCGCCGCGCCGGGTGCTGGTGTTCCGTCCCAGCCATGTACTCAAAGCCGTGATCAACGGCCAGACGCCGTCCCACGAAGGTGAGGATTGATGTCGTCTGCGGCATACGCCTATCCGCACAAATCCGCGGAAGCCTTCCGCACCATCAGCGAAGTTGCGATTGAACTCGACGTGCCCCAGCATGTGCTGCGTTTCTGGGAAAGCCGTTTCATTCAGATCAAGCCGGTCAAGCGCGCCGGCGGGCGGCGCTATTACCGGCCCGAGGATGTGGACCTGCTCAAGGGCATCCGCGCGCTACTCTATAGCGACGGGCTCACCATCAAGGGCGTGCAAAAGGTTCTGAAGGAGCGCGGATTGCGCCATGTCGCCGATGTCGGCCGTGGCGGCGAACCGGCGGCGCCTGAGCCCATCGTGATCGAAAAGATCGTATATGTCGAAAAGCCGGCCGCCGCTGCGGCGCCGGCCAGGAAGCCGCGTCCGACCCATCTGCGCGCCGTGCCGGACGCCATGTCTTTGCCCTTTTTCGATCCGCTGCCGGAAGCGCCCAAAAGGGATTTTCCGGTACTGGACGCGGCACCCCAGATTGAGGAAGCGTTTGCGCCGGTTGCTGAGCCGGTTCTCGAACCTGTTGCCGAGCCAGTGGTCGCGCATGAACCGATTATCGAAGAAGATAATGTCGTGGATGCGCGCAGCCTGGAACGCGCGCGGCTGGAAGAGCTGCTGGAAGAGCTTTTGGACCTCAAGGCGCGGCTTAAGGCCGTGCGGACTCGGTAAAAATACGCACATAACGGGATTTGCGATACGGGCTTGCTGGCGCGGGGCGCCGCCGCTATGGTCCGCGCCCCCGAGGGAAAATGCCCTCAAATATCGGTATCGGAGCGTGGCGCAGCCTGGTTAGCGCACCAGTCTGGGGGACTGGGGGTCGTGGGTTCAAATCCCGCCGCTCCGACCACTATCCTTCTGCATCACCTTTAGGCGGGATTCCCGGCCCTTCGCTGGCGCTCAGGGCGTTCGCCGTTCTCGCATGTCCACTGGACATGCTCGCGCCCTACGGGCGCCACGGCTCACCCCGCCGCTCCGACCATTCTCTCACTTATCGAGAGATACGCAGCTCTTGCCTCAGAAGCAGGCATTTCACACGATAAGAAGCTAACGGTGTTCCCCTATTAGGGAGCAGTTCACATTGATCCCTTGGCTACTTGCGACAGCAAGAGTGTCGTCAAAAACGCTGCAATCGAGAATGTTGTTGGGGCGCGTCCTTCTTGCCGAAAACACATTAATCAATACGCGTGCCTCTCCGTGACCGGCGCGAATGCGGAAGTTAGCGCGTGTGCGCCCTGCAAAACTCACTCGCGAAGTATTCCGTTCTACCTCATGCGATTCCTCACCCAAGGAATATCCCCCTAGAACAGAGCCAAGCTCATCATCGTTATGAGATGGCCCGCCTGAATTCGGACGCCAATAGTAGTAGGCCGCAACTTTGACTCGTTCGGCGGAATTTCTTAACTCGACATGAGCTGATGGAGATAATGTCAAGTTGACAACATAGGGTGAGCTTATACCTGACGCGCATGCCGAAAGATATCCTGCGAGGATCAGCGGGCACAGCGACATACGCGCCAGCCTGATGAAGACTGACCGTGAAACGGACACAAGCAAACTCGACACGAAGAGGTAGATGATGCAACCTACCCCGACACTCTTGAGCGTATCGTCTGCCGCTTTCTTTTGAATTTCCCTGCGGCCGGCCGTCATCGTCCTTCCCCCGCGATGATTCGCGTAGGGAGACAGCAAAACGCGAATTCCGGAGGAAGTAAAATTAGGGTCAGGTCGATATTTCCCTGACCCCAGCGCCCGCGGCAAACCGCTCTTCGCTCAGCGATTAATGACTTATCGGTGAAAGGCTCGCGGATGAAGCATGGGCCATCGGCTTGAGGGGCGGCTTGGTGTCGGACTTGCCGATCTCCGGCTTCAGATTGCCGCTGACATAGGCGCCGGATTCGATTTTGATATCCTGATGCGCGACATCGCCGGTCATGCGCGCGGTGCCGGTGAGTATGACTTTCTTGGCTTCGATCTTGCCTTCGATGGCGCCGGCCAGCTCGACCTCCTCGCCATAGACGGTGCCTTTCACCTTGGCGTTCTGGCCGATCTTCACGCCGA
>DATEEB010000244.1:0-28855 GCA_035281345.1 Rhizomicrobium sp.
GACAAAGCCCGCCATCCGTTCGCCCGCCTTCAGCCCGATCTTTTGTTTCACCACCGGATGATAGGCATACCATTCGGTCAGCCAGTTTCCGACAAAGCCCAGGGCGTGGGCGGCGATCAGCAAATTCTGGCAGACCGCGCCGGCCGACAATTCCTGCTCCCAGACCGGAATTTTGATCGATTCCCGGGCGCTGGAAACCACCGCGACGATCACCGGCGCCTGGGTGACGCGGCCGCGCCACTCCTCGATCAGCGTGGGGGCGGCGCCTTCCTCGGTCAGCACATGCGCCAGGATGCCGGCAAAACGCGCGCGCGCTTCGCCTTCGAACAGGATATAGCGCCAAGGAAAGAGTTTGCCGTGATCGGGAACGCGCGCGCCGGCTTGCAAAATGTCGGCGAGTTGGTCCTGGGTGGGTCCAGGCGCCGTCATGGTCCTGGCCGCGCAGGAGCGCCGGCTGAGTAGCAGCTCCAGCGTCGAGCCGGTACGATTAAGATTGCCGGTCTGCATGCGCCCCCCGAAATTGCGCGCATGATAGTGAGCAGGCTTTCCGCGCGCAATCCAAGCCCGCGTTCGGGCTATGGTTGTTGCGGCGGGGCTTTGGCGGCGATGCTGGCAGCGTCTGCGATCTCGAGCGGCGTGACCTCGCCCGAGAAACGATTTGCGGCGAGCGAGACCGTGCTGCCGCCCGGATAGTTCTTCACAAAGACGGTCGCGCCGCCGGTATTGTTGGTGAATATATTGTCTTCCACGCGGATGAGGCCGGCCGGATTTTGAATTTTGTCTCTTTCCGCACCGACGGAGATCGCGACCTGCCTGTTTTGCGAATGCGGGCCTTTTTCAAATATGTTGCCGGCAATGACGGCCGAACCGCCATTGGGCAGGTCCACCAGATAGCTTGACGATCCGCCGGCGCCGTCTTGCACCGAATTGTTAAGGACTTCGGTGACCTCGGCGCGGGACTTGATGTGATGGCCGATATGCTGTTGCGAAAATTCGGAATTCTCCACCCGCAAGCGGGCAATGTGGCCGATATAGATGCCGTGCGCACAAGGCCCCGTGCAGCTCCCATTGCCTTTGAAGATGCTGTCCCGGATCAGGATGGTGCTGGCAAGGTTGTCGGCTGCCAGTATGCCGTCTTCATTGTCCAGGAAGCGGCTGTTCTCCACCGTGAGATCGGCGCCCTCCACGCGAATGCCGGCGCCGTTGTAACTGCTGGAACGGGCCGATGAAAACGTAATACCGCGGACAGTGATGCTGCTGGCCCGTACGACGAAGAATGCCTTGTCGTCACACACCTTGCCGGTGATCACGACCTCGCCGACCCCTTCCACCACCAGACGGTCCCAATCCAGCCTGGCGCAGTCGGCATAGCTACCCGGAAATATCCGCACCGTGTCGCCGGGATTGGCGGCGCGGATCGCTTGGCTGGGCAGCGCATAGGTTTTTCCGGGACCCACGGTCAAAATATTGCCCGTTCCGGTCTCCTGCCCCTGGGCCAAGGACCCGCAGAAAAGAATGGAAAAAGCCAGGAGGGCGCGCGCAAGGCCCGATCGCACAGGATGAATCATGCTCTAGTGTCCCGATTCCGAAATTCGCCAAGAGCCTGATATCGATGATATGGCGAACTTCGAAACCACGACACTAGGAATCATTTCGTTTGGGAGTGCCGGATGCAACAGGGCGGCAAATATTTGGCGCGCCAAATCCGGCCCAGGCTACCGGAATAGGGTGCTATGGTGCGCATGTCTAACGCGGCGGCAGCGCCTGCAAGTCCGCAACCGTCTTGTCAACATCGGCCGCGCTGAGGTCGCCGCCGGAGGCCCGTTGGATGGTCTTAAGGCTCATCCGCTTGAACAGGGGATATTGCGAGTCGGTCAAAAGGCCGGGCAGGTCCTTGTTGAGGATCTCGGCGGCAGCGGGATCGGCGGCCAGCGTCTCGATGGGCGTGTCTTGGTCATAGGCCGGACGCGGTGCCGCCTGCTCCTGTGCCAAGGCAGGGGACACCAGCAACAAGGATGCCACCGCTGCGGTCCGAAAGAACATGCTGGCTATCTTCATACCGATCCATGCCAGTCTGGTCCGCGTTTCTGCGCCAGACCATGTGCGCCATGATTTGTCACAACCCATCTTCAGGATTGATGACAGACGATGGCTTTGGTGAAGAAGGCTTGCATACAATCGTTACAAAAGGCTGACTGGGGCTTGTATTTGTTGCGCTGCAACATAGTGTATGAGGGCCGTGTATGTGGCGGAAATTGGTGAGCATTATGCGATTGGACGGATTTGGGCCGTGGCCGAAAACGGCTCCCCTGAAAGCCCGTCCGGCGCCGGAAGGCTCGCCGCTGGCGGAAGGCACTTTTTCCCCCAATCCCGGCAATCTGCGCATGTTCTCTTATGTGCCGCCGGATCTGAGGCCAAAAGCACCGTTGGTGGTGATCCTGCATGGCTGCGGCCAGACCGCCGCCGGCTATGACGTGGGCGCCGGTTGGTGCCAGCTCGCCGATGAAGTGGGTTTTGCGGTCCTGGCGGCGGAGCAGAAGGCGGTCAACAACCCGCACACCTGCTTTGATTGGTTTAATCCCGAGGACATTGCGCGCGGCCAAGGCGAAGCCGGGTCGATCGCGGCGATGATTCAAACTCTAGTGGAGGCGCACCGGTTGGATAGTGCCCGCGTCTTTGTCACGGGCCTGTCGGCGGGCGGCGCCATGACGGCGGTGATGCTAGCCACCTATCCGGAATTGTTCGCGGGCGGGGCCATCATCGCGGGCGTTGCTTTCGGCGCGGCCCAGAATGTGCGCGACGCCTTGGAAGCCATGCGCAGCGCGCCCTTGCGCGCGCCCCAGCAATGGGGCGATGCCGTGCGCGCTGCCGGCGATCACAAAGGCCCCTGGCCGAAAATTTCGATCTGGCATGGGGCGCTGGACGCCAGCGTGAATCTCAACAACGCTCAAGCCAGCGTGGCGCAATGGGCCGATCTGCATGGGCTTTCCTTGGCCGACGCCAGACAGGAAAGCGTGCAGGGCGCGCTGCGTCTGCGTTGGAGCGACAAGTTGGAAGTCTATACGCTTCCTCTCCTGGGTCATGGCACGCCGATCAATTCCGCCGATCTGGGGCGGCCCGGTCCCTTCATTTTGGAAGCCGGCATTTCATCGTCCCGTCATATCGCCGAGTTCTGGGGCTTGGCGCAAATCGCGGCGGCCAAATCCACGCCCGCGCCCCCGGCACAACGGCAATCGGCCTTACCGCAGATTGAAGCGGCTATTTTGGCGCGGCCCGACCCCGCCAATGCCCAGGCGGAAAGCATCATTCGGCGCGCCTTGAAAGCGGCGGGATTGTTCCGCCGTTAGCGGTACCTATCAGCGGTTCCTTGTCTTTGCTAGGCTAGGGCGGGGGGCGAAGATTTGGCCGAAAGGCGCCGCCATGCATGAGACCATCCGCGACGGGTTCGATGTGTTCTTGCACGATGGCGGCAAGAGTTTCGGCGCGGTGCGCCAGGTGCGCCGCCGCGAATTGGTGGTCTATGTCGAAAATGCGGGGGACTTTGAAATCCCTTTTGCGGCAATCAAGGATGCGCAAGACGGAAAGGTACTCTTGGATTTTGGCATGCTGGACGCCAAGCTGAAAACCGCGATCCGGCGCGCCCATTCCGGCGAGGATCCGAACATCCCATAACAAGAACCAAATTTTGTTTGCGCGCCGCCGCATACTGCGCGCACAAAATCCAAACCATCGATGGAGCGGCCTATTTCCACGGGGTCACGGGCGGGACCGTGCCGGTGGCGGGCGGAGCATCCACCGAGCCGAAATCCGCCGGCGACACGATCTCCAGATATTCCATGTCGGGCGAGTAGTCGAACAGGTAATGCACCATGCCCGGCCGCTGATGCACCACATCGCCGGCTTCCACCAGCGTGACTTTGTCCTCGTACATGAATCTGGCCCAGCCCTTCATCATGATCACGATCTGAAAATCGCAAACATGATAGTGCCAGCCGGTGCCGTCGATGGGGGGCATGTTGGCCTTTACCAGATGGGCGATCACCTTGCCTTTGGTGGCGTCCGCGATCCCCAGATCGCGGTAGAGAAAGAAATCGCGCAGGCCGCCGGCTTGGTAAGGCGTATCGCCGGGTTTGACATGGCTGAAGAAGGTGCTGCTCGGCTCCTGATGACCCATGGCTCGACCCCAAATTGCTGCACCGCACCATTAAGCCACCATTCCGTCATCTTGGAAAGACCCAACAAATATCGCGCCGGGATGATCTATCCAGGCCGGTTGCCAAAAAATTATGCATCGCAACATTTCAGCGGGGAGCGGCGCCAAACGCAGCGGGCCGTTCTGTGGCTACCAAAAGCATCCACCCATGAACCGGCCGGGCTTTTGCTACGTAGAAGAACAGCAATTTCTCCGGCAAAAGCCGCATGGCCAAGTTCAAAGCTCTGCTGGCGGCGGGCATCGCGCTGCTGCCGGCCTGTTCGCCGTTCCGTGCGATCGATCTTCTGGTGCCCCGCGACGGTTTTGCGGTTCATCGCAACCTGGCTTTCGGTGCCGATCCGCGCCAAAGGCTGGATATCTATGTGCCGCAGGGCCTGAAGGGGCCTGCGCCGGTGCTGCTGTTTTTCTATGGTGGCGCCTGGCAGGCGGGCAGCCGTACCGATTATCTGGCCTTCGGTCAGGCTTTCGCCAGCGCGGGAATAGTCACCGCCGTGGCGGACTATCGGCTCTACCCGCAGGTAAAATACCCCGCCTTTGTCGAAGACGCTGCCGCAGCTTTGGCCTGGCTGCACGCTCATGCGGCGGACTATGGCGGCGATTCCAATCGAATCTTTGTCAGCGGCCATTCGGCGGGCGCCTATAACGCGGTCATGCTGGCGTCGGAGCCGAAATTCCTTGCCCGTCATGGCGGCAAGCCGGACTGGATACGGGGCGTGATCGGACTTGCGGGCCCCTATGATTTTCTGCCGATGCAGGAGCCCGACTATATCGACATGTTCCACGGCCGGAACAATCTGGACTCCATGCCCATCCATCATGTGGACGGCGCGCGCCCTCCCATGCTGCTGGCGACAGGCGATAGCGATGGAACGGTCTATCCGCGCAACACCGCAAGCATGGCGGCCAAGCTGCGGTCGGTCGGCAGTCCGGTCCAAGAGGTTCACTATACCGGCATCGGCCATGTCGGCCTCATTCTGTCCTTGGTGCCCGGCTTTCGCGGCATGACCAGCTTGCGCAAAGACATGCTGGACTTTATTCGTTCGCATTGATGAGCATTCGTGCGCAGTAAGAAGCATATCTTGCCCGACCGGCTGAAGCCGGGATTGAAACTGGTGTTCTGCGGCACCGCGGCGGGGCGCCAGTCGGCCTTGCAGCGGGCCTATTATGCGCATGGCCAGAACAAGTTCTGGACAACGTTGCATCAGGTTGGGCTGACGCCCTGTCTTTTTTCCCCGCAAGAGTATGAAAAGCTTTGGGAGTTGGATATCGGGCTGACCGACATCGCAAAGCATGTTTACGGCATGGATCATCAACTGCCCAAAGACGCGCTGGGCGCCGATGCCGTCGCCGCGCTCAAGGCGCGTATTCTCAAAGCCAGGCCGCGCATTCTGGCTTTCACCAGTCTGAATGGCGGACGCCGGGTGATGGGTGCAAAAGCCGTGGCAGGCGAACAGCGCGAAGTCCTGGGCGAAACGCGGGTCTTCCTTTTGCCCTCGCCATCGCCGCTGGCGGCCAATCATTGGGATATCGCGCCATGGCGAGCGCTGGCGCAAGCGGTCAAGGCGTTGCCCTAAAGGGCAATCCGGAAATCGCATCCGCCTTCGCGTTCCTACCCGACGCGCCGTGCCACGGTGAGGCCGGCAATCAGGAACACCAGGAAGATCACCAGGAAAATGAAGAACAGCGCCTTGGCGATGGCGACCGAGGTGCCGGCAATGCCGGTGAAGCCCAACAGGCCCGCGATCAATCCGATCACCAGGAAAATCACCGCCCATCTCAGCATGCGGGCCTCCGTATTTCGCAGTGTGCGGAATCAACAATGCGAAATCGATGGCGAAGGTTCCCGCAACTATTTTTGCGTGCGAACGGAACCTATTGTGCGTTCAGCGCAGCCGGTCAGAGCCGCGCGTGACATCGTGCAGCAATTGCTCGGCGGGCCGGGTAGAGCCCCCTATGCCGGTGGGCTGCTGCGTCATGGGTATGGGCGCGGTGAGGGCCCATGCGACGATCTGGCTGACTGCCATGCCCAAGGCCTGTTGCAGGGCTTGCGTCACCGCGGCCGCGCTGTTTGTGGCCGCCGTGCCGGTCTGGGTGGTGGAGAAATTGGCCACAATCACACGGCCCCGCGCGGTGGCGAGCTTGGCGGTGATGGCGACCGTCACGCTGGGGATGCCGTCGCGCTGGCTGTAATGGGCGGCGAAGTCCTTCACATCGGTGGCAAGCGTATAGTCGGCCTTGAGCGCAGCCTGTTCCAGCGCCACCGCATCGATCCGGCCAGAGGCTTCGAACGCGTCCAACAATGTCTGTTGCACGATCTGCGGCAGCGGCGCGGGATAGGTGGCCTTGGCGTAAAAGTCCATGCTGCCATCGGGCTGCAGCAGGGCGATGCGGTCGCTGTCCAACCCGCTGCCCACTTCGGGGCGCAAGATATTCAGGGCCCAAGCCACCTTCGCGCCATTTTGCGCGGGAAAGGCCGGGCGCACGGGATAGAGGGCGCCGGCTTCGGGCGGCCCGATCAAATCGCTCGCACAGGCCGAAAGGGGCAGCCAAGAGGCGCAAGCCAGAAACAGGCGCCGCGAAGGCTTGTGGAATGGTTTTGTCATTTGGGTTCATAGCCTTTGCGCCGGTCGCCGAACAAAAGCTTGGTCGGCGTGCGGTTCAGTTGATCGGAGACTTGGTTGAGATTGGCCACCAGCCGCCGCATCTCGCCGATCAGGTCGGAGAATTGCGCCAAGCCGTCGCCGGTGATGAAAGCATCGGCATCGTCCGCGACCTTGCCGTATTTGCGGACCGTGAGATCCACTTGGTCGAGGGTGGGCCCGAGACTGTCGGAGGCTTCGTGAAGCCTGGCCATGGCCTTGTTGGCGTTGGCGATGGTGGCGTCGATGTCGGCGCTGCGGCGCGCGATCACCTGGCTGGTTTCGTCCAGATTGGCCAGGATATGCGCGATGGCGCGCCGGTTGTTGTCATTCAGCAAATCGTTCAGGCGCGACGCCGCCACATTCAGCTTGGCAACGACTTCCGGCGCCGACTGCCGCAGCTGGGCAAGGGTCGACTCTTTGGTGCGGATCACCGGATAGCGCTGATCGCCATGCGCCACCAGCAGGGGCGATTTTGGGGTGCCGCCGGTGATCTCGACAAAGGTACCGCCGGTCAGGCCCTGGCTGTCGATCGAGGCGACGCTGTCCTCGCGGATATTGAGGTTGGGCTGAACCTGCATGGTGACAATCACGCGCCGCGGATCGTTGGGGTCGAAGGCCAAGTCGGTGATGCGCCCCACCTCGATGCCGTTGTAGCGGGTGACGGTGCCTTTGCCCAAGCCGGTGACCGAGCCTCTGAAATGGGCCTGGTAATAGGCATATTCCTGGCTGTACTGGGCGCCCGCCAGCCACATGATCGTCACCACCAGTCCGATGACGCAGGCCAGGACAAAAGCCCCCACCGCCACATAATTGGCTTTGGTTTCCATCAGTGCGCCTCCCGTGACGCCGAATCCATCGAGGAAAGGGCGGCGCGGCCGCGCACGCCCGAGAAGTAGTCCTTGATCCAGGGATCGTCTTGCTGGCGCAGTTCCTCGATGGTGCCGATCACCAACTTCTTGTTTACCAGAACCGCGATGCGGTCGGTGATGGCGCGCAAGGTGTCGATGTCGTGGGTCACCAGGAACACGGTGAGGCCCAAGGCTTTTTGCAGGCGCTTGATCAGCTCGTCGAACTGATTGGCCGAAATCGGGTCCAGTCCGGCGGTGGGCTCGTCCAGGAAAAGAAGTTCGGGGTCCAGCGCCAGCGCGCGCGCCAGGGCGGCACGCTTCTTCATGCCGCCGGACAGTTCGGCGGGATACAGGCCGCCGGCATCGGGCGGCAGGCCGACCATGGTCAGCTTCATCTCGGCGATCTCGTCCATCAGGCTTTGGCTCATGCCGGTATATTCGCGCAAGGGGACCTGGATATTCTCGGCGACGGTCTGGGACGAGAACAGCGCGCCTGCTTGAAACAGAACGCCCCAGCGCATCTCCAGCTGCCGCATGGCGGAGCCTTCGATTTCACCGCTGGTCGGCTGGCCGAAGACCTCCACCGTGCCGCCCTTGGGGCGGATCAGGCCGATGATGGAACGCAGCAACACCGATTTGCCGGAGCCGGAACCGCCCACCACGCCCAGAACCTCGCCGCGGCGGACATCCAGGTCGATATGGTCGTGGATCACCTTGTCGCCGAAGCCATTGACCAGCCCGCGCAGTTGGATGATGCGGTCCTGCTCTTCCGGCGCCCCCAAATTCCCGGCGCCCAGAACCTGGCGGAAAATGGCGCCGTTTTTTTCCTCGCCTGTCATCAGATCCCCAGCACCGAAAACATGACGGAGAAGGCGGCGTCCAAGACGATCACCAGGAAAATTCCTTCCACCACCGAACGGGTGGTGAGCAGGCCGACACTGGCGGCGTTGCGCTGGACTTGAAAGCCTTCATAGCAACCGACCAGCGCAATCACGAAGGCGAAGACCGGCGCCTTGATCAGGCCCACCATCATGGTGTTGACGCTCACCGCCTCGTTGAGTTGGCGCAGGAAAGCGGGGATGCTGATGCCCAGCTGGAAGTAGCACATGAAGGCGCCGCCGATCAGGGCCATGATGTCGGCATAGAAGGTCAGCAATGGCAGGGCGATCACCAATCCGATGATGCGCGGCAGCACCAGACTATCCACGGTGTTCAGCCCCATGGTCTGCATGGCGTCGATCTCTTCGTTGACCCGCATGGTGCCGATATGGGCGGTGAAGGCGCTGCCGCTGCGTCCCGCCACGATGATGGCGGTGATCAACCCGCCGATCTCGCGCAACACGCCGACCCCCAAGAGATTGATGGTGAAGATTTCCGCGCCGAACTGTTTCAATTGATCGGCCCCTTGATAGGCCAGCACGATCCCGATCAGGAATGCCAAGAGGCCCACGATGGGCAAGGCATTGATGCCGGTCTCTTCGATCTGATGAAACAAGGCGGCGACGCGCAGATTGCCCCTGGGCCTGACGATGGCCTCGCCGGTTTCCACCGTCACGCGCCCCAGATAGGCCAGCATCTCTACCGCTTGGGTATTGACGTGAATCGTGGCGCGGCCGATTCTGTAAAGACGTCCGCGAAAGCCTGTGGGGATGCGCGATTTGCGCGGCTCGCTTTTGCGGGGCTGGTCGAGATTTTCCAGCAGCGGCTGGTAGCGTTCGGGCAACCGGAAATGGGAGACGCGCGCGCCCGCGCCTTCCAAGCTCCGCCGGGTGCGCAGCAACAGCCAGGCGCCGGCACTGTCCAGACGGCTGACCTGCGAGGCATCCATGGTGATGTCACCCCGTCCCTTCAGGTCCAGGGTGTTCAATTCCCGGTCCAGCCTGGCGCTCTGAGCGATGGTCCAGGCCCCGCCCATGGCCAGCGTCCTGCCTTCCCGGTCCAGCTTGAACCAGGCTTGCGGCTCAGCCGAAGCGCTTTTGCGGGAGGCCATGGAGAAACATGATCCTGCGTGCCGGAAATGGCCCAGGAACAATGCCGCAGAAGCCGGTAAAGTTCCATGAGTTCCCGCAGGTGAGGACTACTCTGGAGCGTAGAGCGCCTTTGGCGTATGGGGATGACGACGGATACCCTTGAGCATCAGCCGCACCGCTTCGAAATGGATGGCGGCGACCACTTTGAGGGTCATCAGGGGATAACGCAGCAGCATCCGCAGCAGCATGCCGTCCGCCAGAACGCGCTGTTCGCCCGCGAAGCTGGCATTGAGGATAGGCGCGCCCGCTTCTTCTTCCTGGATGACGACCGCGATGTCTTTTCCGGGCAGGCGGACCCGAAAATTGTAGCGGCAATCGCGCGACAGAAAGGGCGAAACATAAAAACGCTTAGGGCAGCTATGCCGCACCAATTTGGCATCGTCGCCTACCGGCAAGACATAGGCATGGCGTTCTTCGTAAGTGTTGTGGACTTCGTAGACGATCGCCTGGAGCGCCCCCCTCTCATCATCGCAGAACCAGACGCTGAGCGGATTAAAGACATAACCCAGGATGCGCGGATAGCAGAGAACCCGGCGCGCGCCCTTGGCCACGATTCCCTGTTGGGCCAAAAGATCGTCCAGCCACACATTCAAGTCCCGGCCGTCACCATGGTCCTTGTCGTGAAAGCCGAACAGACCCCAGCGATTGTGTTTGAAAAGGCAAAGGCGGCGGTCGAGTGCCGCAAGCTCGTCCAACTGCAGCAGCATGGCGAAGACGCGATATTTGAAGCGGTGATGCCGGGGGCGGATCCTGCGGTGCATCACCCAACCTTCGTAAATGGATGATCCCCTCCGGTCGAGGCTGGTCTGCGCGCGTGTCGAGGGAAAAGCCATCATCTATCTACGCCCTTTTGGGTCTTGTGGATCAAGCGGTTGATCCGATTGACGGCAAGCTGCGTAAATCCGCTATGTTGGCCTATGCCTCATCCCCCGTTTTTTCCGGCTTGGGCCCGGCTTTTCGCCGGACAGGCTTGGTCCTTTGTCCGCCCATGACAGCCGGCGCGCGGGAAATGAACGCAGCTCTGGCCCGGGTCGCCTTGGACCGGGACCGTGCCGCGTTTGCCGCCTTGTTCACCCATTTCGCGCCCCGGGTGAAGGCCTATCTGCTGCGTCTGGGCGCGCCGTCCGCCTTGGCGGAAGATCTGGCGCAGGAAGCTCTGCTCAATCTTTGGCGCAAGGCGCATCTGTTCGATCCCGCCAAGGCGTCCGCCGCGACCTGGCTGTTCACCATCGCCCGCAATCTGCGGATCGACGCCATCCGGCGCGAAAAGCGCCCGGAATTGGATCCGGAGGATTTTCTGCCGCCGGATACGCGCGACGCCGATGAAAGATTGGCCTTGGCCGATGACGAAGATTGTTTGCGCGCCGCCTTGAAGGATTTGCCGGCCGATCAAATCCAGGTGGTGGAATTGGCCTTCTTTGCTGACAAGCCGCACAGTCAGATCGCCCAGGAATTGGGGATTCCGTTGGGCACGGTGAAATCGCGGCTCAGGCTGGCGATGGGGCGCCTCAAGCGCGCGATGGGAGGCGCCGCATGATCCGGCATCATCCCAGCGAGGAATTGCTGCTGGCCTATGCCGGTGGCGCGGCGGACGAAGCCAGCAGTCTGATCGTCGCCGTTCATATGGCTTATTGCGAGACCTGCCGCATCCGAAGCGCCCAGTTGGAAGCGATCGGCGGCACGCTGTTGCAGGATTTGGCGCCGGCGCCATTGGCCAGTGACGCGCTGGAAAGAACCTTGTCCCGGCTGGACCAGGCCGCGCCTTTCGAACGCCGCCCGCGCGCGATGGCACGCGACGGCACCCCCGATGTGCTGCGCCCCTATATCGGCGGCGATTTGAGCACCGTGCGCTGGCGGCGGATGGGACCTGAGCTTGCCTATGTGCCGCTGTTCCGCCGCGGCCCGGTCGCGGCGCGGCTGTTGCGTGGCGCGCCGGGCGCGCAAAGCGGGCCGCATAGTCATCATGGGCTGGAATATACCTTGGTGCTGCAAGGCGGTTTTCGCGATGTGACGGGCAGCTACGGGCCCGGCGACCTGCAGGTGATGGAAGGCGATATGCACCACAATCCAATCGCCGATCCAGGCGAGGATTGCATCAATCTGGCGGTCACCACCGGGCGGCTGAAATTTGAGCGCTGGGCGCAAAAGATTGTTGCGCCCTTCTTTGGCTTTTGAGGCCCGCGCTTTGAACCTCGGCGGGTTTTGAGGACGTGAGCGCAATACAGATCGTGTTGACGCAGGCCTTTCCCTCAAGGAAGTGGGATTTTTGCGTTACAGCGGCCACCAGTCGAGCTGGTTCTTATAGCCGGCATCATCGGCCTTCTGTTCCCAGCCGCCGCCCAGCGCATTGTAGAGCGCCAAGCTGGCTTCCAGCCGCTGCAGCTTGGTATCCACCAGTCTCTGCTGGGACAGGAAGAGATTTTGCTGATTGTTCAGCAGCGACAGAATGTCGATCGTGCCCTCACGATATTGGAGTTCAGAGATGCGGAAGGCTTCCGCATTGGCCTTGACCTGAACCTGCACCAGCGCCAGCTGATCGGTGGTGCTCTTGATCAGGTCCAGCGCGGTTTCCACATCGCGGAAGGCGGTGAAGACGGTCTTGCGGTAATTGGCGATCAACTCCTGCTGCTGCGCCTTGGCCAGATCGTTCTGGGCATGAATGCGGCCGCCGTCAAAAATGGTCTGCACCACCGAGGCGCCGATGCTCCACGCAAAACCCGCCGGTCCGAACAGGTTGGAAAGCGCGGCAACCGGGCCATAGCCCGCGCTGCCCGACAGGTTCAGCGACGGGAAATACAAAGTCCGCGCCGCATCGACATTGGCATGGGCGGCGTAGAGCTGGGCTTCCGCTTGGGCCACCGAGGGGTTGCGCAACAGCAATTCGGATGGCAGGCCCGGCTGGATGGATGGCGCAGCGATGCCGTCCAGATTCTGCGCCTTGACGTCATAGCCTTCGGGCGGCAGGCCGAGCAGAATGGCCAGGGAATAGCGTGCTTCTTTTTCGGCCTGAATCAGACCCGGTAAAATGGATTCCTGTTGCGCCAGGATCGCCTGCTGTTCCGCCAAGTCCAGGTTCGACGACACACCGCTCGACACCTTGGCCTGGGTGATGGCCAGAATCCGCCTGGCGGCGGCGATATTGGCGTTGGCGATGGTGATGCGCTCGCGGAAATTCAGGATCCTGAAATACTCGTCCGCCACCTGTGCGGAGATCGAGATGCCGATGACCGCGGCGGCATAGCGCGAGGCGCGCAGATCTTCCCGTGCCGCCCGCAGCCGCAGATATTCGGTGCCGAAGAAGCCTTGCTGATAACTGGCCGTCAGGCCGGCGCTGAAAGCGTTGCGGGCGCGCGGGATCGAGGAATTGCCGCCGCTGCGGGCTGCGTCAAAATCGATACCCAGGATGGGAAAAAGCGCCGACAAGGCGATGCCGTTACTGGCTTCGGCTTGCAGCACCCGGGCTGCGGCCTGGGCGATATCCAGATTTTCCTTTTGGGCGGTGACCTGCAGCGGCGCCAGTTCCTCGGCGCCGAATTTGGCCCACCAGTCGGCTTGCGGCCAGAGCGGCGCGCTCTTGTCGGCGGGGGCGGTGAAGGTCTGGGGCACATCGCCCGGGCGGTCCAGCGCTTGCGGATTGGCGGTGCAGGCGGCCAAAGCGATCACCAAGGCACCGACGCTCGCGCCACGAAGAAAGGCGCCAGGAAACAAGGATTTCATCGAACTCTCTTTGCCAAATTGAGGGCGGCCCCGCGCCGCGGAATATCCTATGCGATCCGGGCCAAAATTAGGACATCCGGTCCCGCCCCGCCAATATGGCGTTCGAAGGGCGGGTGGCAAGGGCCTGGCCGGTAAAGCTTTGTCGCGCCGGACCGGAAAACGCGCTGAAGGAGAAAAGGACGGCCGGACTTGTGGCTTAACGTGGGGGGCACCTAAACCGGTCCGACCGTCCATAAATGGCCATATCCCTAAGGTGGAGCGCCGAATGGACAGCTGGCCAACAATCAGTCTCCTCCCGCCCCGTTCCCAGGTGAAGCGTTGGAGGCATTCCAAATTGTAACGGAGTGTCGCCAACAGCACTGCTGCTGGGGTTCAGCCAAAAATTTTAGGCACTGACAATTTGCCATCTCAAGCTTGAGCCTGAGTTTTCGTCCGGCGCCTCAGCTCGTGCTCAGTACGTTCGCCAACTCGCAACGGTCCACTGGGCCGTTGCGTTGACTTCTTCAACTGCTCCCGAACGGGTTGTCATGGAAATCGTCCACCGGTCTGAGCGGCACCGGCATCGCCGGGCGGGTGCCGATGTAAAGTTGCAGCGTCAGGTGATTGCTCGCCTTGTCCCACACCATCTGCGGCGCCACCCCGCCGGGCTTGCGGAAAATCTTGCCGTCGAAATCGAAATCGCGCGGCGCCACGTCGTTCCAGCCATTCACCAGATCGGCGGCCATCCGTGCCCGAAGCTCAGCCCTATGCTCGCCCGGCCCGGAGACATTGGTGATGTCGGGCGCCATGATCCGCACCTGACCGCTGGGCAGAATCTCCACCCGCGCCACCACCAGATCGCCGCCCGAGTCATAACCGCCTTCCCACTTCCCGACCGGCGGTTGGGGTTTGGAACAGGCCGTGAGGGCGAACACCGCAAGCAACAGCCCGGCAAAAGACGCGGCAAATCTCATGGATTCCCCGACTCAGAGACGCTCCCGCCACATATTAGGCTGTTATGCACTCGATATGCAGGGGCCCGCGACCAGCAAGGCGTCAAATCCTCTTGCCGGGGCGGGGCGGGGGTTGCTAGGAACCCCCGCTTTCTTAATGGTCGCACGGGCGAGGCCGTCCCTTCGGACGGTTCGCCACTGCTCCGCAAAGGTTTTCGTCATGCCGCTGCCCAAAGGCTTCCTGGCCGAATCGCTTGGCCGCATTCAGCCCTCGCCCACCATCGCGGTGACCAGCAAGGCGCGCGAATTGAAGGCGGCAGGCCGTGACGTGATCGGGCTGGGCGCGGGCGAGCCAGATTTCGACACCCCGCAGAACATCAAGGACGCGGCGATTGCGGCGATCAATGCCGGCCAGACCAAGTACACCGCGGTGGAAGGCATTCCCGAACTGCGCGCGGCCATCGCCGCCAAGTTCAAGCGCGAGAACAATCTGGACTACAAGCCGTCGCAGACCTTCGTTTCGCCCGGCGGTAAGACCATCCTGTTCAACGCCCTGATGGCCACCATCAATCCGGGCGACGAAGTCATTGTCCCTGCGCCTTATTGGGTCAGCTATCCCGATATCGTGATGCTGGGCGGCGGCAAGCCGGTGATTGTGGAATGCAGCCTGGAGCAAGGCTTCCGCTTGACGGCGGAGGCGTTGGAAAAAGCCATCACACCCAAAACCAAATGGCTGATCTTCAACCAGCCCTCCAACCCCACCGGGGCTTGTTACACGCGCGAGCAGATCAAGGCCTTGACCGATGTCTTGATGAAGCATCCCCATGTCTGGGTTTTGACCGACGACATGTACGAGCATCTGGTCTATGGCGGGTTCAAGTTCACCACCGTCCTGGAAGCCGAGCCCGGGCTGTACGAGCGCACCCTCACCATGAATGGGGTGTCCAAGGCCTATGCCATGACCGGCTGGCGCATCGGCTATTGCGCGGGGCCGGAAGAGCTGATCAAGGCGATGGCCAAGCTGCAAAGCCAGTCGGCCACCAACGCCACTTCCATCTCGCAATGGGCGGCGGTGGAAGCCTTGAACGGCACCCAGGATTTCATTCCCGGCTTCCAGAAAATTTTCGAGGAACGCCGGGATCTGGTCGTGTCCATGCTCAACCAGGCGACCGGTATCGAATGCCCCAAGCCGGAAGGCGCCTTCTATGTCTATCCTTCGATCAAGAAACTGATCGGCAAGAAGACGCCCGCCGGCAAGGTGATCGCCACCGACGGCGATTTCGCCGGCGAGCTGTTGGAGGCGACCGGGGTTGCGGTGGTGCATGGCGCGGCGTTTGGGCTGTCGCCGTTTTTCCGCATTTCCTACGCCACGTCCAACATGGCTTTGGAAGAGGCGTGCAAGCGCATCCAGAGCTTCTGCAACAGCTTGCGTTAGCGGCAGGGTTACGCCTGCTCCATGCTTCGCCCTTCGCAGGCTCAGAAGGCTCAGCATGAGGATTTTTCTCGTATCCTCACCCTGAGCTTGTCGAAGGGGGGCTTGCCGAAGGGTGAGGCGGCAAGGCTTACGAGGAAAATCATCCGTTAACGGCGGATTTCCGCGGGTCTTGGTGTAAAGGCGGGATTAAGCATCCCGGGCTTACCTTTGCGCATGCGCTTTGGCCTTGCCCTGATGGCCATGCTGTCGGCCGCCCTGATGGCGGCGCCGGCAAAGGCCCTGGACATAACCGACGATCTGTCGATCACCGGCTATGCGGATCTGCGCGGCGTGTCGCCCACCGATCAGGCGAGCTGGCTGCAAGGCGGGCTGGGCAAGTTCCGTTATGGCGGCAAACAGTATGGCGGCGCCGAAGCGGTGCTGCAGGCGACCTACCGTATTGATGGCGCACTGCATGCCGTGACGGTGCTGCGCGCCGAACCGGAAACGCCGGGCGTAGTGGACGCGCTGGAAACCTATTTGCGCTATGACCAATTGGGCGGGGATCTCGGTTGGTCGGTGAAGGCGGGCGCCTTCTTTCCCACCATCAGCCTGGAGAATGACGACATCGGCTGGGCCAGTCCGTACACCTTGACGCCGTCGGCCATCAACAGCTGGATCGGCAACGAACTTCGTACCATCGGCGGCGAAGCCATGCTGCGCTGGAAGAACGATCTGGGTACGCTGTCGCTGATCGCCGCTGTCCTGTGTTGCAACGATGAAGCCGGTATTCTGATGGCGGATCGCGGTTGGTCGATGGACGATCGTCCGATGGGACTGTTCGAGCGGGTGCGCCTGCCTGCCGCCAGCTTGAGAATTTTTCGCCTGCCGCCCTATGGCCGGACCGGCATGTTCGACGAGATCGACGGCAGCCCGGGCTGGTATGCCGGCGCGACCTGGCAGATGCCCGAGGTCGGCAAGATCTCGGTGATCCGCTACGACAATCAGGGCGATCCCGCCGCCAAGACTTTGCGCGACACCGCCTGGGATACCCGTTTTTGGAGCCTGGGCGCGCGCACCAATCTGGGTCCTGTGGTGCTGATCGCCCAGGGCATGCGCGGGCAGACCATCGTCAGCGGCCCCGGATTTGTCTCCGACACAAAATTCCAGTCCGCGTTCGCGCTGGCCAGCTATGACCTGGAGGATTGGCGTTTCAGTCTGCGCCAGGAAGCGTTCGCCACCCGCCGGGCCAATGCCGTCAACACCATCTGGTCGGAAGACGGCAATGCTCTCACTGCGGCGGTTTCCTGGTCCGGATTGGAGCGGATGCGTCTGACCGCCGAGGTCATCCGCATGGATACGCGGCGGGGCGAATATGTTCCCGCCGGGCTGGGCCTTAACCGGCTCGATACCCAGTTCCAGTTCGATGCGCGCTTCTTTTTTTGATCGAGGCCGCCGCGAGATGCGTGCAATGACGATGCGGGAATTAACGCCTATTTTACAGGGATGGGGCAGCGTCAGCTTTCCCTTATCGAGCTCGCCATGACGGCAGTCGACACGCAAATAATGCCCCCTGGCGTGCGCGCCAATCCCGGCCGCTTGGCCGCAATCGTGTTTCCCGCGGCGATCTTCTTGTCGGCGTCGCTGCTGTTCTGGCTCGAGCCGCTTTTTTCCAAGATGGTGCTGCCGGTGTTGGGCGGAACCTCCGCGGTCTGGTCCGTTGCGGTGGTGGTTTTCCAAGGCTTGATGCTGGCGGGCTATGTCTACGCTCATCTCTTGACCCGCTATTTGGAGATCCGCACGGCCCTGCTGGTTCATCTGCTGGTGATGGCTATCGCCGCTTTGTTTTTACCCATCGCGATCGTGGGCGGATTTCAGTCGCCACCGCAAGAAGGGCTGCCGCTCTGGCTGGTGGGATTGTTCCTAAGCTCCATCGGGCTTCCTTTTTTTGCGCTGGCCGCGAATGCGCCCTTGCTGCAAGCCTGGTTTGCCCGCTGCAGCGATAAAAATGCCTATCTGTTGTATCGCGCGTCCAATCTTGGTTCGTTTCTGGTTCTGCTGGCCTATCCTTTTCTGATCGAGCGCGGGGTCGGCCTTGCCGCGCAGTCGCATCTGTGGAGTGTGGGGTATTTTCTCCTAGCGCTGGCTATTCTCGCCAGCGGGATGCTGGCATTGCGTGCGCCGGCTTCGCAAATCTCTGCAAGTACCATCGCCGCCAAAGCCGCGTCCTGGCGTGATCGCTTTGTATGGGCGTCGCTCGGATTCATTCCGGCCGGTCTTCTGATCGCGGTCACTATTCATATCGCGACGGATGTCGCGTCCGGTCCCTTTATCTGGATCGTACCGCTTGCGCTTTACCTGCTCACCTATGTGTTCGCTTTTTCCGATAGCCCGCTATTGCCGGCCCGCGCGATGCTGGCGGTGCAACCCTTCACCACCGCGATATTGGTGGTCCTGCTTCTATGGACCCAGCAGATCAACTGGGGACTTTCCCTTGCCGGTCATCTGACAGCCTTCTTTGTTGCCGCGATGGTGTGCCAGACGGAGCTTTATCGCCGCCGCCCAGGCCAGGAAAATCTGACGCAGTTTTACGTCTGGATGTCGCTGGGCGGCGTGCTGGGCGGGATATTCGCCGCTCTTATCGCGCCGCAAGTGCTTTCGACGGTGTTGGAGTATCCGCTGTTGATTTTGGCTTCGCTGCTGATCCGCCCCGATGTTTGGCAGATATCCCGCGCGGTCTGGAAAAAGGACTTGGCGTTCATCGCCTGCATCGGCGGCGCCATCGCACTGGCCTTGGCGATAGCGATCGCGCCGGTCGCGATCTTTGCGCTCTCGGTCATGGCGCTCTCCATTGTGCTGGCGTTTCAGGGCAAGGCACCGGCGCGCCTTGTCGGCCTTGGGGCGCTGCTTTTGCTGGCGACTCATTTCTACGATCCGACCCACAGCATCCTGTGGCAGGAACGTTCATTCTACGGCGTGTACAAAGTGGTGGACGTTCCGCCGGGAAAATTCCGCCTTCTCTATCATGGAACCGTCGCCCATGGCGGCGAACAGATTCGCGATGATCAAGGCCGGCCCTTTGCCGGGCGACCGCAGCCGCTGACCTACTACTATCCCGACGGCCCTTATGATTCCGCTATTCAGGCGGTTCGCGCGCGCGCGGGCGGCACGCTCTCCAACGTGGCGTTGGTGGGGCTTGGCATGGGCGCGCTGTCTTGCGCGAGCAAACCGGGCGAGTCCTGGACCTTTTATGAGCTGGATCCGATGAGTGCCGCCATCGCGCGCGATCCCACGCTATTCCGCTCCATGACGGTTTGTGCGCCCGATTCCCCGATCGTGATGGGAGACGGCCGTCTCACACTGCGCAACGCAAAGCCGGGCCTGGATCTTTTGCTGCTGGACGCATTTTCCTCCGATTCCGTCCCCCTGCATATGCTGACGCGCGAAGCCTTTGCGCTCTACAAGTCGCGCCTGGGGCTCCATGGCGCCATCGCGATCAATATTTCCAACAAGAATATGGCGTTGGCGGGGGCCGTGGCGGCGTCCGCCGCGGCCAATGGCATGGTGACGGCGATCAATTTGGACCGCAAACAGACCAGTCCGTCGAAAGGCACGCTCAGGTTCCAGGCGGAAATCGCGCTGGTGGCCCGCTCGGCGTCCGAGCTTGCCGCCCTGAAACTGGGACCGGACTGGCATATCGTGCATCCGGAGCCGGGGGTACGGGTCTGGACCGACGATTATTCCAATGTCCTGGACGCGATTCTGACCAGAATGCGCGCCCCGGCGAAAATGTAACCATAAAATTTTGTGACGGCCCCGGCTTGCATTGCCCTTCCAACGGCGCGAGCATTCCTCATCTGGAAGGGCGTCAGGCCCGTTCGCGGGATACCGCCCGAAGCCATTGTTTTCGGCAATGGCGGTTTCGAAAGCGGAGGCGCGCATGTCCCAGGAAAGCACCAAGGAGAAATCCGCCAAAATAAAAGCGACGCCGCGCGCCATCGCGCTGGTTGGCCCGCATGGCGGCGGCAAGACGAGTTTGCTGGAAAGTATCGCGATCGTCACCGGCGCGACGGCGCGCAAAGGCTCGGTGCCGAACGGATCCAGCCTGGGCGACTATGCGCCGGAATCGCGCGCCCGTGGCATGAGCGTGGAGATGAATGTTCTGACCGCCCAATATCTGGGCGAGGAATTCGTCTTTCTGGATTGTCCGGGGTCCATCGAATTTTTGGGCGATACCATGAACATCTTGCCGGGCATCGATGCGGCCATCGTGGTGTGCGAGCCCGACGCCGCCAAGGTGATGATGCTGCAACCGGTCCTCAAGCGGCTGTCGGACGCGGCCGTGCCGCATCTTTTGTTCGTCAACAAAATAGACAAGGCGCGCGGGCCGCTGCGCGCCTTTATGGCGGCGCTGCAAGCGGTGAGCGACCGGCCGCTTTTGCTGCGCCAGATTCCCATTTGGGAGAATGGCGTCGCCACCGGCTTTGTGGATTTGGCCCTGGAACGCGCTTTCTCCTATCGCCCCCATGGCGCCAGCGAGGTGGTGGATATCGCCGATTATGCGCGTGAGAAGGAGGCCCGCTTCCAAATGCTGGAAAAGCTGGCCGATCATGACGAGCAGCTGATGGAGGAATTGCTGGGCGATATCGAGCCGCCGCCCGAGGAGGTGTTCGGCGATCTCAAGCGCGAGGTGGGCGAGGGGCTGGTGGTGCCGGTGTTGATCGGCTCGGCGGAAGGCGACAATGGCGTGCGCCGGCTTTTGAAATGCCTGCGCCATGACGCGCCGGAGGTGACGGCCGCCGCCAAGCGCACTGGTGTTTCAGGCGGTGGTGATGCGGTGGTGCAAATCCTCAAAACCTTTCATGGCGGGCATGGCGGCAAGCTCAGCCTGGCGCGACTGTTGCGTGGTCAACTCAAGGACGGCGCGGTTCTGCACGGGACGGGCGGACGCGAGGCGCGCATCGGCGGCATCTTCGCGCTGGCCGGCGACAAGCAGATCAAGCGCGGCACGGCGCAGGCGGGTGACACGGTGGCGCTGGCGCGGCTGGAGCCCTTTGTCACCGGCGAAATCCTATCGACCGCCAAAGCCGGCGGCAGCCGCGCGGCTTTGGAAAAGTTGCCGCCGGTTTATCGGCTGGCGGTGGCGGCACCGGACAGAAAGGATGAGGTCAAACTTAGCGGAGCCATCGCCAAACTGTGCGAGGAAGATCCATCCTTGATCTTCGAGCAGAACAGCGAAACCCATGACATGATCCTGGCGGGGCAGGGCGAGATTCACTTGAAAGTGGCGGTGGAAAAATTGCGCAACCGCTTCGGGCTGACGCTCACCACCCAGGCGCCGCGCGTGCCCTATCGCGAAACCATCCGCAAGACCGCCACGGCGCGCGGCCGCCACAAGCGCCAGACCGGCGGGCATGGCCAATTCGGCGATGTGCTGCTGGAGATCGTGCCCGCCCCGCGCGGCTCGAAGTTCACTTTCATCGACCGCATCAAAGGCGGTGTGGTGCCCAAGCAATGGATCGGCTCGGTGGAAAAGGGCGTCTTGGAATATATGAAGGAGGGCCCCTTGGGTTTTCCGGTGGTGGATGTCGTTGTCGCCTTGATCGACGGCTCCTATCACACGGTGGATTCCTCGGACGCCGCGTTCCAGACCGCGGGACGGCTGGCCATGAGCGAAGGCATGCCGGGCTGCGCCCCGGTTCTGCTGGAGCCGATCATGCAGGTCCGGGTCCATGTGCCCAGCGAGGCGACCGCCAAGGTCAACAGCCTGGTCAGCGGTCGGCGCGGTACGCTCTCAGGCTTTGACGCGCGGGCCGGCTGGCGCGGCTGGGACACGGTGCAATGCGAGATGCCCTTGTCGGAAGTCTCGGATTTGATCGTGGATTTGCGCTCGCTTACCCAAGGCGTGGGGACCTACGAGATGGCATTCGACCGGTTGTCGGAATTGGACGGCAAGCTGGCCGACAGCATCGTCGCCACCCGCAAAGCCGCATGACCCCCTCTCCCCTTGAGGGAGAGGGCGCAAAATCTGGCACTTAGCAAAGCGGATGCGGCGCTAAGTGCTTAGATTTTGCGGGTGAGGGGGTAAGCTGCGGCGCGCGAAGCGCGTGAGTGGGTCCAGTGGACCCGCGAAAGCAGCGAACGCCGCAGCGGCGCGCGGCCAAGCGCGCCGCGAGGCCGGGACTGATGGCAAACTCCGAGGCCCTGCTTGCCAACGCGCTGCTGGAACAAAGAAAAGGGCCGAAGCAGCGAATGACCGCGCTTCGCCCCGGAGCGCGGAGCGCGACAAAAAGAAAAAAAGGCGGGTGGCGCTGCCTGTGAGGGCGCGCCACCCGCCAGCTTGTGACCTCGCTCAAGGGGGAGAGAGCGAAGCGTGACCGTCTTCGGGGGGGAGAAGAAGGCGGTACTCTTAAAGAGATAGTGCTGATCGGGCGGCTTTCAAGGGGTACTGGCCAGTTTAGGCCACCCGGAACTTGAAAATAGGCCACTTTGTATTTCGGGAGTCGGAAACCCAAAATCAGCCAGGATTGCTATTCTGCTGTTCAGGCTTAGGTTTTGCTTCTTTGGATTTTTTCGGTTTCGGCGAAGGCGTAGAGGGAGCGCCATCGCGATTGAGAATTTGCCCCGGCGCGGCCATCAGCTCAAGATCGTGAAGCAGCTTTTCTAATGGCCGCAATTTTTTATTCATTTCACGCACGTTCAAGGCGACAGCTGGCACCGTGACGCTGGACAATAATTGCACCAATACTGTGCAGATTTTTATGGTGATTAAAAATTCAGGGTGAGATTCGCCTACCCCTAAATGCAAAAGTAGAACTGGAAATAGAAGAATTGCGGTGCAGATAACGGACGCGAAAAGCAAATATGGCAATATGGGCCATCGCACGGGCCCCCATTCTTCATACGGTTTCGTCTTAATCTTGTCGTAGAAATCAATTACACCTCGTTGTGCGACTGTAAGTTTACTTGGATTGGCCTTGCGAATGTATTTGCAATCCCCCTCGATCAACCCATCGATCCGGTCTCGAACAATCCTGGTTTGATTGTCGATGCTGTTGAGAATGTAACTCGACACAGCAAGTGTCGCGTAGGCGAGCACTATCATCGCGTAGACAGATTCAGTCAGATCGTCAGACAATCGCCAGCCCCCCTTACTGAGCAACGATGTGCTTCGCGGTTACTTCTTGCTCTTAAGAGACGCTAGACACTCCAGCGGCTCGTTCTGTCGATGTTTTTTGCGGTACAGAAAGAGCCCAATTCTCATCAAACTTTTCGATGAGAATTGCTGAAACAAGCGGGTCGTTAAAATTTGCAACGGCTTGAATGGTTTCGGTATTATCTTCAAGACGATACGCTGAATTTCCAACAACTACAAAATCGATTGACCCATCAGCGTCTTTGCCCAAAGTCGCAATTTGCGCCTTATTCGTGCACGCGCTTACGGTCTGCAAAAAAGGATTGTCCTCGACCCGAACGCTGGCGTCAGCGACAAGGATCTTCATGTCCACGCCTTCTTCCAGCACATTCCGAGCGGCAGTCACATACTTAGAGTAAAACGGAATCAATGCCTGGTGGCATTGAATACGCATCTCACGTGGCTCGCCTTTTGGAATAGCAAGCGCCGCAGCGAACAGATTCTCGAAGAGCACAGCGGCATGATCGATGGACGCATTGCTGATGACCCAGTTGATGCGGTCAGTCCGGCACTTTTCGACGAAGGTAGCGTAAGTGGTAGTCATCAGTTTACCCTTCTGTCCTATTGGTTATCCAAAACGCAACAGGACGCTGCTTGTGGTTTACTTTCCACAACAGCGCCGGAGTACCTCATCTTATCCTCTTGTGCTCGACTTCCGACCGCGAAGCGGCCGTGGCCCCGAAGCGAGCGGCCCGATACTACAGACATTTCGCCGTGGGGGAAGGCGGTTTGTAAGGCCATTTTGCCTCGCCTGACTATAACGCGGGGTGAACAGGGCAGTTTCACGGATAAGCACTTTCTCTGGAAAAAGCGACATCACTATGTCCCGAATGGGGAAAGTTGCATTGGATTTGCAGGCTCAGATTTGCATAGCTCGCCTGTGGACCCTTCCTACGACCTGTCCGGCTGATTTGGGAGGGGCCTTGAAATACCCTCAGTCCCTGCCTCCCTGGATTACACGGAAGCCAGCCAACGCCCGTTTGGCCTGCATTTGGCGCCGTCACTCAACGCAGCTTGGACCAACTCTGAGATCGTCCAGACGTGGTCTGTGATCCCAAATTGCATTGCTGGGGTTATCCGGAGAGTCTCGTGGATCCGGCAGAAGTTGTAATGGGTGGCGTACAAAGCAATTGCGGCGCAGAGATTCTCGTATTTCTTGGAGAACCCATTGCTCAGGCGGGTCAGCCGCCGCTGAGACTGACGAAGTGTCAGATTCTGCCGCTCGATGAAGCTGGTACTGATGTGACGAGGGTGACGGCTGCGCTCGATAGCCTGGTCTTCGACCGGCTTGGTGCCCTTCTTGTAGGTCTTAAAGCTCATGGTTCTCTCCTTGGTTGGAGAGACCCATCTAGCGAATTAGGCCGCCGCTGAAATCAAAATAGGCCACTTGACGGCAAACTAGGACAGCACCTTCAAGGCCACCTTCAAGCTCAGTTCCCGATAGGGATTTTTGGAACCGGATTTTTCTGCAACCGCCGGATTTCCGGCAAATTCGAGCCCAGCAAGGGTTTGAGATACTGGCGGAAGGCATCGGTCACATGTGCCCCGTCGGCGGAGATGAATTCGTCGGGCATGTGCCGGGTTTTGCCCGCCACCTCTTGCAGGCCGCTCAATTGGAAGGAGACGGAGTAGGGGCCCGAAGGCGCGCGATGAATGGTGACCGTGCCGTCACGATCCCCGTTCATGGCGAATTGCACCGCGCGTTCGCCCGCCTCGCGCGCTTCGCGCTGATCCACATCGGAGACGCAACCGGCAAAACTGCGCTGGAGATAACCGAAAGTGTCGGCCCGCACCCGCTTGAGCCCCAGGGAATCCTTGAGCGCTTGGGTCAGATAATCGGCCAGCGCGCCGCCGCCCAGTTGGACATTGCCATGGGCGTCCTTTTCGACATGCGCCGCCAGCTTGTTGGCGATGGCCACGCCTTTTTCGTCGGCAATGCCTTCGGAGACCGCCACCACGCAGCGGCCATAGCGCTCCATGCAATTTTTCACGCTGGCGAAAAAGCCGTCCAGGTTGAACACCCGCTCCGGCAGATAGATCAGATGCGGACCGCTATCGGTTTCGGTCTGGGCCATGGCGGCGGCGGCGGTCAGAAATCCGGCATGGCGGCCCATCACCGCGCCGATATAGACGCCGGGCAGCGCCCGGTTATCGAGATCGGCGCCCATGAAAGCCTGGGTGACAAAACGCGCCGCCGAAGGAAAACCCGGCGTGTGATCGTTGACGGTCAAATCATTGTCGATGGTCTTGGGGACATGGATGCAGCGCAGCTTGTAGTTGGCGGCTTGCGCGGCTTCCGAGACGATGCGCACCGTGTCGGCGCTGTCATTGCCGCCGATATAGAAGAAGGAGCCGATGCCGTGCGCCTGCACGGCGCGGAAAATGTCCTGGCAGTATTTCTGATCGGGCTTGTCGCGGGTCGAGCCCAGGGCGGCGGCCGGGGTTTCCGCCACTTTTTTCAAACTCTCTTCGCTTTCCTTGCTGAGATCGACGAAATCCTGGTTGACGATGCCGCGCACGCCATGAAAGGCGCCATAGACCGCGCCGATCTGCGGAAATTTGCGCGCCTCCAGCGCGATCCCGGCCAGCGATTGGTTGATGACGGCGGTGGGGCCGCCGCCTTGGGCGACCAGAATCTTGCGGACATCGGATTGAGACATGGCTTAGGCCCTTCTGCGCTTTGCGTTCGCCGATATATCGTTACTTGGCGTTCCTGCCAAAATTCAATATTGCCAGTCCTTGGCGCTCTTGACCGCGAATTCGCGGAATGCCGCCACGCGCTTGGATTGGCGCAAGGCGTCGGCATAGACCAGATGCACGTCATAGCCCAGGGGCGCCACATCCGGCAGCACCCGTTCCAGGGCCGGGTGCTGGGCCGCGACATAGTCGGGCACCACGCCGATCCCCAATCCCGCTTCCACCGCCTGCAGGATGCCGGTGATGTTGTTGATGCGGATGACATGGCCTTTTGAGCCGGGCCGGGCTTGTTTCTTGAAAACATCCAGCAGCCAATTGATGTCGCGGATTTCCGGCACCGCCGTCTCGCCATAGACGATGATATTGTGGTCGGGAATTTCCTCCAGCGCCTTGGGCGCGGGATGGGTCTTCAAATAGGCCTTGGCGGCATACATATGATAGTGGACCGTAAACAGCTTGCGCTGGATCAAGTCCGCCTGCACCGGCGCGCGCATGCGGATGGCCAGGTCGGCCTCGCGCTGGGCCAGGTCCAGCTCTTTGTCGTCCATCACCAGATGGATATCCACTTCGGGATATTGCGCCAGGAACTCGCCCAGCCGGGGCAACAGCCAATAGGCGCCGATGCCGTGGCTGGCGGTGATCTTCAGCGCCCCGCGTGGGGCATCGTGGATATTCTTGAGCGCCTCTTCCGCCGCCGCCAGCCGGCCCAGCACATCGGTCACCGCCGTGAACAGAAGTTCGCCTTCATCGGTCAAAGTCAGGCCCCGGGCGTGACGCTGAAACAGCGGGGTGGAGATTTCCTCTTCCAAAGCGCTGATCTGGCGGCTGACCGCCGATTGCGACAGGCCCAGGCTTTGGCCGGCATGGGTGAAGCTGCCGGCGCTGGCCACGGCGTGGAAGATGCGAAGCTTGTCCCAATCCATTTTAACCCCCGCTTCCTTCATGCTTCGACAGGCTCAGCATGAAGTCTTTCTTATATCCTCACCCGCCCAAGGGTGAGGCACTTCAAACCGCGACCGGCAACTCCCCCGCATGAGATGCCGCCAGGAAGCGTTCGGCTTCCAGCGCCGCCATGCAGCCCATGCCGGCAGCGGTCACCGCCTGGCGGAACACCTTGTCCTTGACGTCGCCGGCCGCGAACACGCCCGCCACCGAGGTATGGGTGGAATCCGGCGCGGTCTTGATATAGCCGCTCTCATCCATCTCCACCTGGCCGCGGAACAGGGCGGTTGCCGGAGAATGGCCAATGGCGACGAACAAGCCGTCCACTGCTTGATCGTGCAGCAAGCCCGTAACGGTGTTGCGCAGACGCACGCCCGTGACGCCTTTGGGCTCAGCGGTGCCCAGCACCTCCGCCACTTCGGTATCGTAAAGCACAGTAATCTTTTTGTTGGCGCCCAGCCGCGCCTGATTGGTCTTGTCAGCACGCAGGAAATCGCGGCGATGCACAAGGGTGACAGAATCGGCGAAATTGGTCAGGAATAGCGCCTCTTCCACCGCCGTGTTGCCGCCGCCGACCACCGCGACTTTCTTGCCGCGAAAGAAAAAGCCGTCGCAGGTGGCGCAGGCCGACACGCCAAAGCCTTGGAATTTGCCTTCGCTTTCCAGGCCCAACCAGTTGGCGCTGGCGCCGGTGGCGATGATCAGCGTGTCGGCGGTATAGACGTCGCCGCTATCGCCGATCAACGTGAAGGGACGGCGTGACAGATCCACCTTGGCGATGGTGTCGCTGACGAATTTGGTGCCCAGCGCGCGTGCCTGCTCCTGCATCTGGTCCATCAGCCAAGGGCCCTGGATGGCTTCGGCGTAACCGGGATAATTCTCTACCTCGGTGGTGATGGTGAGTTGGCCGCCCGGCTGAAGGCCGGCGATCAAGGTCGGCTCCAGCATGGCGCGCGCCGCGTATATGGCGGCGGTGCAGCCGGCGGGGCCGCTGCCCAGAATGATGACTTTGGAATGGGTGTTGGCGGTCATGGTGGTTTTCTGAATCTGCTTTGCGGTTCGCGCGGGTCTGGCCATGTCATATCGTAATGGCAAGGCGTCTCGTCAAGACGCGATAAAAGCCAAGCCGGTGCATAAGGTTATGGGGGGCGTTCCTAGCGCAAACTTCTGCCCGTCAAGCCTCGTTTCGAGAAATATTATTGCTTGATGTCCAGCCGCACGTTATGAGACCGGGCCGCCCTTCAGGACATCCCGTGGATACCCGCAAGCTGGACGCCATAGACATGTGCATCCTGTCCGAGCTTCAGACGGACGGCCGCATCACCAATGTCGAGCTGTCGCGCCGCGCCAAGATCACCGCGCCGCCATGCCTGCGGCGCATCCGTGCGCTGGAAAAAGCAGGTTTCATCAAAGGCTATCACGCCGAACTGGACGGTAAGGCGCTTGGCTTCGAAGTCACCGGCTTTGTGTTTGTCGGTCTGGCCAGCCAGAAGGACGGCGATCTCAAGCATTTCGAGGAAAGCGCGCGGCGCTGGCCGGAGGTGCGGGACTGTCACATGCTGTCGGGCGAAGTGGATTTCATCCTCAAATGCGTAGCGCGCGATCTTTCGGCTTTCCAAAGTTTCATCACCAACACCGTGACGGCGGAAAAGAATGTCGCCAGCGTCAAGAGTTCGCTGGTCATTCACGTCTCCAAGCATGAGCCAGGGTTTCCGATCGCCGTGCCGTCTTAAAGCGCTTCTGGGGTGTGCGGCACATGCGCCAGGTTTGCGTCACAATTTGCGTCACAATTTGGGATCAGAACGACTGGGGAGGGAAACATGAAACGCGCATCTCTATTGCTGGCGGGAGCCGCCATGCTGATGTCATCGGCCGTGCTGGCGGCCGGCCCGGCCGTCACCGAAAGCATGAAAGCGGCTATCGCCGATAGCGGCCGTCCCGAAGCCGACACCAAGCGCGATGAAAACCGCAAACCCGCCGAGATGCTGGCCTTCGCCGGGATTACGCCAGGCAAGGTGGTGGTGGATCTGCTGCCGGGCGGCGGTTATTTCACCCGCATCTTCGCCAAAGCCGTGGAGCCCAACGGCCGCGTCTATGCCTATTTCGGCACCCAGTATGACGAACGCCTGAAAAGCCAGGGCCGCGATCCCGACAATCTGATGGCGGATCTGAAACGCACCTACAAAAATCTGGGCGTCATTCACGGGCCCTTGACCGGATTTGTC
>DATEEB010000245.1:0-3230 GCA_035281345.1 Rhizomicrobium sp.
AAAGCAGCGATCCCAAGAGCGGCGACAGCCACACCGCGCCGATCCAGCCCAAGGCGCGGGGCACGTCGCTTTTCTTCAAAAGCACGTCCATGGTTACCAGGGCCGCCAAAAGGACGGAAAAGACCGTCACCAGGGTTGCGATGGCGGGCGAGGGCCATGGAAAAGGAATCGGAAACATTGGACGGAGGCCGGTTTTTTCTTATGCTGTCAGGACTATAGGCGATTTGGCCCGAAACCAGGTCCCCATTTGTCAGTTTAATTCATAGCGACCCGATAGACTTGCCATGGCCCCCATATTTTCAAGCCAATCCGGTGATAGCCGTTTGCGGGTGGTGAGCTGGAATCTGTTGCGCCGGGTGGGGGCGGGCGCCGAGGATGTCGCCAAGCTGGTGAAAAGCCACCATCCCGATCTGTTGCTGCTGCAGGAATGCACGGAAGACATCACCACATTGCCTTCGCTGGTGGGCGGACATTTCTTCCGCCATCCCATGCAGGCGCGCATCTATGGCCTTGCCGCCTGGAGCCCGCATCCGTTTCCGCAATCCACCGCGCTCAAGCTGCCTTATTCAATCCTGCCGGGACGGGTGCCCCAGCGCTTGGCACAAATCATTTCCTTTCACGGCATCACCATCGTCAATGTGCATCTGAGCCACGGCCAATTCCTCAACCGTTTCCAGTTGCGCCACATCATGGAGCAGTTGGTTGGTCCGGCCGCCATCATCGGCGATTTCAATGCCGTGGGGCCGGTGGGGTTTCAGGGCTTTTCCGATATCGGGCCGCGCGCGCGTACCCATCGCGCCGGCAATATTCTGGCGCTGCGGCTGGACCGCTGTATCGCGCGCGGCTTGATCTGTGATGCGTCCGAAGTGCTGGACAAGGGACCGTCCGATCATCACCCGATGGTGCTGGACATGAAGGTGGACCCGGTGTTTCACACCGCAACGTTGGAAGACAGCAATCTTCTGGCGCTCAGTTAGAGCGCCAGAGCGGCTGCGGTTTTTTCCAGATTTTCTGCCGTGCCGGCCAGCATCTCCGCCAGCGGGCGTTCTTCCTTGTTGATGCAATAAGCCTTCTGCAGGCCGAT
Organism: Rhizomicrobium sp.; assembly: GCA_035281345.1. Taxonomy (GTDB): domain Bacteria; phylum Pseudomonadota; class Alphaproteobacteria; order Micropepsales; family Micropepsaceae; genus Rhizomicrobium. Next base: position 1,085 of record DATEEB010000245.1, read on the forward strand.
CGCCTGAATCTGGCCGGCAGATGCCGACAGCTTGCCACACAAGGCGATCACCGGCGTTCCGCCGTTGCGGCCGCACAAGCCTTGAATGAGTTTGCCTTGCGCGCTTTGGCCGTCCAGATGGCCTTCGCCGGTGATGATCAGGTCGGCGTCGCGCGCCGCGGCGTCGAAGCCCGTCTTATCCAGCACGATCTCGATGCCGCGTTTGAGCTCGGCGCCCATGAAGGCGACGGCGCCATAGCCCAGCCCGCCCGCCGCGCCCGCGCCGGGCAACTCCGCCACGTCGCGCCCCAGTTGCGCCTTAACCAGCGCGGCGAGGTGCTTCAAGCCGTCATCCAATTGTGCCAGCACCTCGTCGCTGCCGCCTTTTTGACGGCCATAGACCCAGGCGGCGCCGCGCGGTCCATAAAGCGGATTGGTGACGTCGCACAGCACCTCCATGCTTTCAAAGGACAGCGGCGCTGGCGCCAGCCGGGCGATCTCAGCAAGATGTCCGCCGCTGGGCGGCACTGCTTTGCCGTTTTTGTCCAGAAAGCCCCAGCCCAAGGCCGCCGCCGCGCCAATGCCGGCATCGTTGGTGGCGCTGCCGCCGATGGCCAGAATGGCGCGCCGCGCGCCGCGCGCCTTGGCATCGGCCAGCAATTGTCCGGTGCCGTAAGTGGAAGTCTTACGCGGATCGCGTTCCGCCAAACTGAGGCGCTGCAGGCCGCTGGCCTCCGCCATCTCCACCACGCAGGTCTGACGGTCCGCCGACAGGCCGTAACGTCCCTGGATCGGCCGCCCCAAGGGATCGGCGACCTCGGCCTCGATCCAGGTTAAACCCAAAGGCGCGCGCAGCACATCCAGCAAGCCTTCGCCGCCGTCCGACAAAGGCATTTGCGTAATCTGTGCCTGGGGATGGCTTTGCTTCAGGCCCGCCGCGATGGCGCGGCACACCGCGTCGGCCGGCAAGGCATCCTTGAAGGAATCGCACGCAACCAGGATATGCATCAGGCCAATATGCCGCGCGGTTTGGCCGCCCATGGGGGCAGGGTGAAAGCTTTTGTCAGCAAGGCAATACCGGGATCCAAGACGCCATTAGGGACAATGGCGATGCGGGTATAGCCGGTTGTGACAAGAATTTTCAACGCGGGATTTTGGGCGCGGGCCCTAATCCGTGCTTTGATCCCCGGATGAAGCTTCGCATCGTCTTAATTCTGGCCGCCACGGTCTTGCTGGGAGCGCAAAGCGAGGCGGACCGCTCTTTCCAGGAATGTCCGGAATGTCCGCAGATGCTGGGCATCCCGGCGGGTAAATTCCTGATGGGCAGTCCGGCGCGCGAGCCGGGGCGTTTCGATTCCGAAGGCCCGCAGCACATGGTGCAGGTGCGGGCTTTTGCGCTGGGAAAATATCCCGTCACCAGCGCGGAATTTCTCGCCTTCCTGAACGCCACCGGCCATCAGCCGCAGCCCTGCAATCCGCTTTTGGGATTGGGCTGGCGGCAACTGCACCCTGGCCAAGCGGCCACGCCCACGGATGTCGAGCCGCCGCGCTGGCCGGCGGTCTGTCTGGATTGGAAAGACGCGGAGGCCTTTATTGCCTGGATCAATGCGCGGGCCCGCGCCGCCCGTCCCAGCCTGGGCAACCGCAATCCTTATCGCCTGCCCAGTGAGGCGGAATGGGAATATGCCGCGCGCGCCGGCACGCACACCGCGCGCTGGTGGGGCGCCGAGATCGGCAGCGGCAATGCCAACTGCAATGGCTGCGGCAGCCGCTGGGACAATAAGCTGTTGGCGCCGGTGGACGCGTTCGCGCCCAATCCGTTCGGCTTAGTGGGCATGCTGGGCAATGTGTGGGAATGGACGGCGGATTGCTGGCATCCCAGTTATGTCGGCGCGCCCGCCGATGGCCGCGCCTGGACCGATAATTTTTGCACCAAGCATGTGGTGCGCGGCGGCTCCTGGAACAATGTTCCCATTTTTGTCCGCAGTGCGGCGCGGGCGGGCGCATCTGAGAATGGCGCCGATCAGGACCATGATTATTCCACCCTGACCGGCTTTCGCGTGGCGCGGGATTTGCCTTAGCCGTCTGTACCATACCGCGATCTGAAGTTATATAGGTCGCTCTTGGATGTCTGCTTTGCGCCAAAAGCGGACATTCAGCGACGCCT
>DATEEB010000246.1:0-9189 GCA_035281345.1 Rhizomicrobium sp.
TGGTGGGCGGCGTGGCTTTGTCTTTCGTGCATCCGCCCTGGCGGGTCATGGGCGTGTGGGACACCACCAGCTATGTCTTCACCGCTTTCATTCTTCTGTTCGGCACGCTTGCGGCTTTCTATCTCTATGCCAAGGCGCTCAAGCTGATCGGGGCGCAAAGGTCCAGCGTCTTGACGTCAGCAGAACCGCTTTCGGCGGCGGCGCTGGCGGTGGCATGGCTGGGCGTATCCTGGGGCGGGATGGATTGGCTGGGCACGGCTTGCATCCTGGTCACCATCACGCTTTTGGCCAAGGAACAATCGGCAGAGACCCAAGCCGAAAAACTCACCTGAGCGATGGTTGACGCGGTCTTTTGAACGCCGCCGCCGCGATTTTGGGCGCCGAACTGGTCGCGTCAGGAATTAAGGGGGGCTCATTGGTCTCCCAAAATTTTTGCACCAAGGTCGAGAAGGCTTTCTATTCGCCAAGTATCATGTTATGCAAGGTATAGTGTTATACATCCTACATGCCATGCAGGTCTGGAGAAAGCAGTGAAAAAGGCAGCAATTCTCTGGTTTTTTCTCGGGATCGGTCCCGTCTGGGCCCAGCCGGAGCAGGGAATCTCGGTCTATCCGGCCAGCTTCTTCAGCGAGGCCAGGCCCGCCACCGCCTATGACATGGTGGCGCGCTTGCCGGGCTTCACCCTGGAGCAGAGCCAATCGACGGTGCGGGGTTTTGCCGGCACCGCCGGCAATGTGCTGGTGGATGGCACCCGTCCCACCGCCAAGAATGACGAGTTGAACGCCATCCTGGCGCGCATTCCCGCCGCCAGTGTGGAGCGCATCGAAGTGATCCGCGGCGGCGCGCCGGGCATCGACATGCAAGGCAAGGCGGTGGTCGCCAATATCGTGCGCCGCAAGGAGGGTTTGGAGCAAACCATCCTCACCGCCACTCTGCATTATCTGGGATCGGGCCAATGGGTGCCGGTGGGGGGGATCGAATATCACGGCCAGAGCGGCGCCATCAGCTATGAGGTCTCGCTGGCGCGCACGGCGCAGGTGTGGGACGACGCGCCAGGCAATGGCTATCGGGTGCGGATCGCGCCGGGCGGCACACCGCAATATGACCGCTCGGTCCGCACCGGGATCATGCGCTTGGGCTACAGCGCGCATGGCGATTTGACCATGCCGTTATGGGGTGGGGCGTGGAACAACAATTTCACCCTACAGACCAACGATTTCCCCAGCGGTGTGCGCTATGAGGGCGATGGCGGCTCGCGTTTCGATTTCATCTCCCGCAAGCGCAATGGCGAATTCGGCAGTCATTGGCAGGGGCTTGTGGGTGCGGTGACTCTGGAAGCCCTGCTGCTGCAGCGGCTCGGGCGTGAAGAGACCAGCAACACCAGCGCCGCGCTGACCGGCAGCGCGGCTTTTCTATCGGAAAACGACGCGGGCGAAAGCATCGCCCGCGTCACGGCGCGCTACAATCTGTTGCCCAGCCTGGGTCTGGAGGCGGGCGGGGAGGCGGTCTATAATTTTCTCGATGGCCATTCCACCTTCGTCTCCAGCGGCGCGGCGATCTCTCTTCCCAATGCCAATCTGTCGGTGAATGAGCGCCGCGCCGAGATCTTCGCCAGCGCGAGTTGGACGATCGTCCCCAGCCTTTCGCTGGAAGCGGGCATGCGGATGGAGTTTTCTGAAATCCGCTCCAGCGGCGACACCAAAAGCGAGCGCAGCTTCTCTTATCCCAAGCCGCGCGCGCTGCTGGCCTGGGACGTCGATGACAAAAGCCAAGTGCGGCTGCGGGTGGAAAAGGTGTTGGGTCAGTTGAATTTTGCCGACTTCGTGGCCTCTTCCAACCTGTCGGGCTATGGCGTGGCGGCGGGCAATGCGGATTTACGCCCCGAACAGCGCTGGCAATTCGAGGCGGCGATCGAGCGCCATTTCTGGGAGAAAGGCGCGCTGGTCGTCACCGTCCTGCATGAGGAAATCACCGACCTGAAGGATTTCGTGCCGGTCGGCGGTGGTTTGGATGCGCCGGGCAATGTGGCGCATGCCACCAGCGACAAGCTGGCGGTCACCGGCACCATTCCGCTGGACTTTCTGGGCATCAAGAACGGCTTGCTCAAGCCCAATGTCTATTGGACCACCAGCAGCCTGATCGATCCGGTGACGGGCGAGCGGCGGCGCATCTCCAACCAGCGCAACATCAATTCCTACTACGAGTTCACCCAGGATTTGGAGGAATGGAAATCCACCTGGGGCCTGACGGTGGGCACCAGCTTCAGCCGCAAGACTTGGCGGATCGCGCAAGTGAGCCGGACCGCTCTTCATAACGGTCCGTACTTGGAAGCGTTTTATTCCTACAAGCCCACGCCCGACCTCAAGATCACCTTGGGCGCGAACAATTTCCTGCCCTATCGCTTTGAGCTGGAGCAATTCAACTATCCCGGGCCGCGCAATGTCGCGTCTGTTCCGTCTTATCAAAATTCCTTCAGCCGCACCCAGCCGCGCTTTTATCTGGAGGTGCGCCAGACCTTCTGACACCTGGGCAGGGAACCGTTAACCCATTGTCGCAGGTAGCGCTTAGACTGGCTGTTCCATGTGCTAATCTGGGCGCCCAGAATCTTCGCAAGTGCAACAAAGCCCCCGGCAAAGTCCGGTTGTACTTGTCGGACAATTGGGGAATAAGGAAAGCAGGTTTGGGCCCGTCGATCGCGGAAATCGCCGCGTCATGAGGGAGTTGGGCGTAAAGATGTTGGCGTTGGTCAGGCGCAGGGGACTTGCCGCGGGCGTTGCCGCGCTGGCAATTTTTTCCGCTTTTGAAGTATCGAAAAGCGCCTTGGCCGAGGCCGCGCCGCCGGCCAAGCTGGCCTTGAACACGCCCTTGCGCAATGCCTCGGCGCCTGCGTCCGTGCCCAATGCGGACCGCAAAAAAATGCTGATGCAGTATTGTACGGCCTGTCACAATGACAGGCTCAAGACGGCAGGCATGTCGGTGGTGCCGCTCGACGCCGATAACCTGCAGGCCAACCAAGCCACCTGGGAAAAAATCCTGCGCCGCGTCGCCCTGGGCGAGATGCCGCTGCGCGGCGCGCCGCGTCCGCCCAAGGAGCAGCTCGACGATTTCACCGCATGGCTTGCCCAGTCGCTGGACCGGCAGGCCGCCGCCAAACCCGATCCCGGCCGCGCCACCATCCGGCGCATGAATCGTACCGAATATGCCAATGCGGTGCGCGATCTTCTGGCGCTGGATGTGGATTTCGCCAAGGAAATGCCGGCCGACGATACCGGCTATGGCTTCGACAATATTGCCGATGTTCTGACCGTCTCGCCCACCTTGATGGACCGCTACATCACGGTCGCCGGAAAGATCAGCCGCATGGCGACCGGGCAGGCGTCGCGCAAGGTTATCACCACGGACCATAAGCTCTCCAAGGATTTGTTCACGAACGGCTTCGGCGTGCCTTCGTATAACGAACGCGCCAGTGACGATCTGCCGCTGGATTCGCGTGGCGGCGGCGCTTTCAAGTTCTACGCGCCCTATGACGCGACCTACACGATCCAGGTTTTTCTGAATGCCAATACTTCGGACGAGTCGGAAATCGACGTTCGTAACCGCTTTGAGGTGAAGGTGCTGCTCAAGGCGGGGCTGCGCACCATCGGCGCTTCCTTCCCCCGGAATTTGGCGCTGGACGAATTTGTGGTCCCCAAGTCGCTTTTGGGCGCGCGCGAACCCGCGGCCGCGCCGGTGCCGATCCCGCTGGACGTCCAGGTGGATGGCGTGCGGGTGCGGCGGCTGACCGTGCCGTCGGTTGCCACCGGCCCCGCTGTTTCGCAATCCTTTTATCTGCGTGATGTGATGCAGATTTCCGTGGTCGGCCCCTATGACATCAAGGGTCCCGGCGACACGCCCAGCCGCCGCAAGATTTTCATCTGCCGTCCCTCGGCGGAGCTTGCCGAAGCGGACTGCGCCCGCAAAATTCTCACCAATCTGGCGCGCCGCGCCTATCGCCGGCCGGTGACGCAGGCGGACATCGCGCCGCTGATGAAAATCTACGATCAGGGCCGCAAGGGCGCCGACTTCGATCACGGCATCGAGGCCGGGCTGGAAGCGGTACTGGTCTCGCCCAGCTTCCTGTTCATGCATGAGAAGGATCCGGCCAAAGCTGCGCCGGGCACGGTTCACCGCATCAGCGACATCGAACTGGCGACCCGCCTGTCCTTCTTTCTGTGGAGCAGCATTCCGGACGATGCGCTTTTGTCCGCCGCGCAGAAGAACCAGTTGCACAAGCCGGCGGTGCTGAAGGCCCAGGTCACGCGCATGCTGGCCGATCCGCGCTCCAAGGCCCTGACGCAGAATTTTGCGGGCCAGTGGCTGTATCTGCGCCGGCTGGAATATCAAAAGCCCGACCGGCGGGCCTATCCCGACTTCGACACGCGGCTGCGCGCGGCGATGCAGACCGAAACCGAAATGTTCTTTGACGGGGTGGTGCGCGAGAACCGCAGCGCGCTGGATTTCCTGGCTTCCAACTACACCTATGTCAACCAGCGGTTGGCGGAGCATTACGGCATTCCCGGCGTCCATGGCACCACCTTCCGCAAAGTTCAGCTTGACCCGGCGCTGCATCGCGGCGGGTTGTTGGGACAGGGTTCCATCTTGACCGTGACCTCTTATAACAATCGCACCTCGGTGGTGCTGCGCGGCAAGTGGATCCTGGACAATATCCTGGCCGCGCCGCCGCCGCCGCCGCCGCCGAACGTGCCGACCTTGAACGAAGGCAAGAATGGCAAGGCGCTCACCATCCGCCAGCAGATGGATGCGCATCGCGCCAATCCGGTCTGTGCCTCCTGCCACACCAAGATGGATCCCTTGGGCTTCAGCCTGGAGAATTATGACGCGGTGGGAAAATGGCGCACCGGCTATGCCGGCCAACTGGTGGACGCCTCGGCGGTGCTGCCGGACGGCACCAAGTTCGACGGTCCGTCCGGCCTGCGGGGCATTTTGCTGTCGCGCAAGGACCAGTTTGTCGAAGCCCTGACCGAGCGGCTGATGACCTACGCCCTGGGGCGCGGACTGGAATCCTATGACATGCCGGCCGTGCGTGCTGTACGCTATCAGGCCGTGAACGACGATTACCGTATGCAGTCCATCATCCTGGGCATTGTTCAAAGCGTTCCTTTTTCCATGAGAAAGACACCGCAAACATGATGATCACCCGCAAAGCGATGGGCCGCCGCACCCTGTTGCGCGGCATGGGCACCGCAATGGCGCTGCCCCTGCTGGAGGCCATGATCCCCGGCGCCAGGGCGGCGGAAGAAGCGGCCGCGGCGCGCAAGCGCCTGCAGGTCATCTACGTCCCCAACGGCATGATGATGGAGAACTGGACGCCTGCCACGGCGGGCGAAGGCTATGCCTTGTCGCCGACCCTCAAGCCGCTGGAGCCTTATCGCGAGAAATTCGCGGTCTTTTCGGGCCTGTCGCATATCCAGTCCGAGGCGCTGGGCGACGGCGCGGGCGATCATGGCCGCTGTTGCGGCGGCTATCTGACTGCCACCCATGTCAAGAAAACCGAAGGCGCCGATATCACCGCCGGCGTTTCGATGGACCAGCTGGTGGCCAAGAGGTTCGGCGAGCAGACGCAGATCCCGTCCCTGGAGGTGGGGCTGGAGCCTCCCAGCCTGGTGGGAAGCTGCGACAGCGGTTACAGCTGCGCCTATACCAATACCCTGTCCTGGAGCACCGCCACCACCCCGCTGCCCGTCACCATCAATCCGCGCGAAGTGTTCGAGCGGCTGTTCGGCGACGGCGACAGCCTGGACGCCAAGAGCCGGCTGGCGCAATTGCGCCGCCAAGCCTCCATCCTGGATTTCGTGGCCCAGGACGTCATGCGCCTGTCGCGCAACATCGGCGCCAGCGACAAGCACAAGCTCGACGAATATCTGCAATCGGTGCGCGATATCGAAAAGCGCATCCAGAAGGTGGAGCAGGGCGGCACGGCCGCCACGGCGCTTCCGGCCTATGCCCGCCCATCCGGCATTCCGGATAGTTTCGAGGATCATTCGCACATGATGATCGATCTGCAGGTCCTGGCCATGCAGGCGGACATCACCCGGGTTTCCAGCTTCATGATCGGCCGCGAAGTCTCGGGCCGTTCCTATCCGGAAATCGGCGTGCCCGATGCGCACCATCCGCTCAGCCATCACGGCCGCGATCCCGAAAAGATCGCCAAGCTGACCAAGATCAATGTGCTGCATATGGAACAGGTCGCCTATTACCTGAAGCGCATGAGCGAGACCAAGGACGGCGAAGCCAGTTTGCTCGACCATACGCTGGTCCTGGCCGGCGCCAGCCTGTCGGATCCCAACGATCACGATCATCGCGGTCTGCCGACCATCGTGGCGGGCGGCCTGATCAAGGGCAACCGCCATGTCATCGTGGACAAGGACACGCCCATGGCCAACATGATGCTGTCCCTGATGGATAGGCTCGGTGTGCATGTGGACAGTATCGGTGACAGCACCGGCCGCCTGTCCGGCTTCGCCGCTTAGTTGGCGGGACGATGAGAAAACTGCTGGGATTGGGATTTTACCTGCTGGGCGCGCTGCCGGCATTCGCCGGCGGTGTGGACAACCGGCTGGCGCAGGCGGTGCGCGGCGATGATCACGCCGCCATCAAGCGCCTGCTGGCGGCGCGCGCCGATGTGAATGCGCCGCTAGCCGACACCTCCACGGTGCTGGCCTGGGCGGTGGACCGCCAGAATGCGGAATCCGTCCATATGCTGCTGGCGGCGGGCGCCAAGCCCAACGTCACCGACTTTACAGGCGCTTCACCGCTGACATTGGCCTGCGAGCTGGGCAATGCCGAGATCGTCACCAGCCTGCTGCGCGCGGGCGCCGATCCCAATGCGGCGCGCCATGACGGGATCGCGGCGCTGGCGCTGTGCGCCGGCAGTTCCACGCCGCAGGCGCTGGATGCGCTGATCGCCAAGGGCGCCAGGGTTGAGGCGGTCAATCCGCATGGCCAGACTGCTCTGATGTGGGCGGCGGCCAGGGGCCGGACCGAAAACATTGCGTTCCTCTTGGCGCATGGCGCCAATGTGAATGCGGTGTCGCGGGGTGGATTTACGCCGCTGTTCTTCGCGCTGCGCAGCAAGCAGCCCTCGGCGCCGCTGGCGCTGTCGGATGCGGGCGCCAACAGCAATAGCGTGCTGCCGGATGGCACCTCGGTGGTCGCGGCCGCGCTGGCCAATGACAATCTGTCTTTCGCCATGACCGTGGTGTCGCGTGGAACCGATCTGGCGCAACGGGACTCGCGGGGCCGCCAGTTGCTGCATGTTGCGGCCGCCAGCGGCCAGGCCGACCTGGTCAAGCTGGTATTGTCCAAGGGCGTTGATGCCAATGCCATGAGCGAGCCGCCGCCGGTGCAGCAAGTGCCCGGCGGCCCCAAGCCGGCGACGCCTCCCGTTTCCAAGCCGCCGCTGATATTCGCGGCGGAAGCCGGTTCCGCACCCGCCATGAAGGTGCTGGTGGATGCCGGCGCCAAGGTCGGCGTCAAGGCGCAGGACGGGACCACCGTGGCGCTGGCCGCGGCCGGCAGCGGGAATTTGGATGCGGTGAAATATGCGCTGCAGCTCGATCCCGATCTGACGGCCATCGGTCCGGGCCATCGCAGCATCATGCATTATGCCATCGCCAACAAGAATCCCGACCTGGCCATTCCGGTGCTGCAGTATCTCGCGGACAAGGGCGCCAAGCTGGACGTGGTGAATGAGAAGGGCGATACGCCGGCGGACTTCATCAACCGGGGCGGGCAGCAGGATATACGCATCTTCTATGTGCAGTTGCTCAAGGACAAAGGCGTCGCCGCCAGCCTCAATCATTAGCGTCTTGTTGCGTTCTTTGGCCGTCATGCTGCACGCGCGTAAAAATATGCCGATCCAACGCTAAAAATCCTTCCAAACACGGATTTCGCTGAGCCCGGATATTGGCGCGCCGGGCAAACCTGTGTAGCCTCCGCGCGGAAAGAGGAGGGCCATCACACATGCCCTCCCATGCAGGGGAAGTCACAGTCATGAAGCATCTTGTCCGTACTCGAAATATCCTGATGGGATCGACCTTTGCCGTGGTTCTGGCTGGATTGGCTGTGACGCCATCCCTGCTGGTTCGCGGTGGCGCAGCCCAGGCGCAGCCGCCGGCGGACGACGTCATGGTGCCCTGGTTCGAGGTGGTTCCCTATTGGCCCAAGCCTTTGCCCAATCACTGGGTCCAGGCCGCGACCATCGGGTTGGATGTGGACAAGAAAGACAATGTCTGGATCTTCCACCGTCCCCAAACTCTGGAAATGAAAGAGGTCTATGCCACCCGCAACGAAACCGATTGCTGCACGGCGGCGCCCGATGTCCTGGCGTTCGATCCCGCCGGCAATCTGATCAAGTATTGGGGCCGCGACCAGGTGCGTGGCAAAGGCCATGACTGGCCCAGTTCCAACCACGGCCTCGCCGTCGGGCCGGACGGCAATATCTGGCTGGGCGGCAATGGCGCCTATCAGCCCCTGCCGCCGCCGGGCACCAAGGAACAGTTCGCGGAATCCGCGTCATTGGTGGCGCGCGGAATCGGGGCCTATGCCGGGCCTGTCGCGCAATATCACGATAGCTTCATCGTGAAATTCACGCCGGACGGCAAGTATCTGGGCCAGATCGGCAAGGCCAATGCCAGCAAAGGCAGCCTGGACACGGAGAATGTGCGCGGCGTCGCCCAGATCCGTTTCATTCCCCAGGCCAACGAAATGGTGCTGGCGGACGGCTATGGCAACAAGCGCGTTTCGGTGTGGGACGCCACCACCTTGAAGTTCAAGCGCATGTGGGGCGCCTATGGCAATAAACCCGATGACACGCCTATTCCGCACTATGACGTGAACTCGCCGCAGTTCGGCAATCCGATGCATTGCGCCCAGCCGTCGAATGACGGGCTGATCTATACGTGCGACCGCACCAACAACCGCATCCAGGTGTTCAAGACCGATGGCACCTATCTGCGCCAGTACGCCGTTAAGCCCAACACCAGGGGCGACGGCGCGGTGTGGGAGATCGCGTTATCGCGCGATCCGCAGCAGAAGTTCCTGTACATCTCCGACGGCGCCAATATGAACGTCCATGTCTATGACCGCGCAAGCATGAAGGAGCTCTACTGGTTCGGCGGCGGCGGCCGC
>DATEEB010000247.1:0-3853 GCA_035281345.1 Rhizomicrobium sp.
GGCCATCACCTGAAGATTGGGGACGCCCGGCTGGCCCTGGTTTGCGGGTGCGGGGGTTCCTTCGCTGCTCATTGCCGTTCTTTCACAGTGGATTGCGGCCCGCGGCTACCACGGATCGCTTGGGCCTGACAAGCCAAGGCCAGGTTGGGTGCGTCAAAACAATGTCATAAGGCGCTTTTCAGCCGGGTTTTCGGGGACAGAGCAAGTTGGGCCCATGCTTCAATCTGGTCCCAATTTGCTCTAGGTTCACAGCCAGGGGCGGGACGGTTATTGCAGGGTTTCACATGCCGGATTCGCAGACATTGGGTCTTCTGATCGCCGCGATGGTCGCGGGCGTCATCTGTTTTCGCCTTTACACCATACTGGGGCGGCGCACCGGCCATGAGCCGCCGCCGCAAGCCGTGCCTTCGCCTTTGGCACCGGCGCCCCTGCCGCAACCGGCGCAGGACCGGCCCGCGCCGTCCTCCGACGGGTTGTTGAACATTCAACGGGCCGATCCGAGGTTCAACGCGTCCCAATTCCTGGCGGGTGCGCGCGAAGCCTATGCGCGTATTGTGACGGCATTTGCCAAAGGCGACCGCACCGAATTGCGCCTGCTTCTGTCGCCGGATGTGTATTCGGCGTTCGACGCCGGGATCACCAACCGCAGCGAACCGCCGCCGGCCTTTGTCAAGTTGCAGGACGCGCGCATTGTCTGCGCGGCCTTGCAAGGACGTCAGGCTGAAATCACCGTGGCCTTCGCGGCGGAATTCACCAACGAAAAAATCACCGATATCTGGACGTTCGAGCGAAACCTGGATTCCAGCGATCCCAACTGGCTGCTGGTGGCGACCTCGGGCGATGCGCCGGAATAAGCGACGGCGTTTTTCGGTTTTGTTGTTGGCGGTGCTTGCGGGCTGCACCTCTCCCACACCGCAACCAACCAGCTTGCGCCTGACCCGCGTCAGCTTCGCCGCACTGCCAGGCTGGAGTGCGGCCAACGCCAACGCGGCCTTGGCCTCTTTTCAGCGCAGTTGCGCCGTGCTGGCGGCCAAGCCCGATACCGCGCCTTTGACCGGCGCGGGCTATGCCGGAACGGTGGGCGATTGGCGCGCGGTTTGCGCCGGGGCGCAGGGCGGCGGGCATGGTTTCTTCGAAAAGCACTTCACGCCCTTTATCACCGGCGGCGGCGAAGCCTTGTTCACGGGCTATTATGAGCCGCAGATCCGGGGGAGCCGCACGCGCCAGGGTCCGTATCAGACACCGGTTTATGGCCTGCCCACCGATCTGGTGCGGGCCGATTTGGGCCTGTTCAATGCCAAACTGAAAGGCGAGCGCATTTCCGGCAAGGTGGTGGACCAAGCTCTGGTGCCCTATGCCGACCGGGCGCAGATCAATGCCGGCGGCGTCGCCAATGCCCCGATCCTTTTTTATACCGATGACGCGGTCGCTTTTTTCTTCCTGCAAATTCAGGGCTCGGGCCGGGTGGCATTTGACGATGGCAGTACCGCGCGCATCGCCTATGCCGGCGAAAACGGCCAGCCTTACACCGCCATTGGGCGTACTTTGATCGTGCAGCAGCAATTGGCCCGCGAAAATGTTTCCCTGCAATCCATCCGCGCCTGGCTTCATGCCAATCCGGCGCGGGCGCGGGCGGTGATGGAAACCAACCGCAGCTATATTTTCTTCATCGAAAGACCCTTGGGCGACACGCTTTTGGGCAGCACCGGCTCTTTGGGCGCCAATCTCACGCCGCTTGCCAGCCTGGCTGTGGATCAGCGGATTCATGCTTTGGGTGCGCCCTTTTATTTGGCGGCGAGCGGCCCTGATCCGGTGCGCGGGATTTTTGTGGCGCAGGATATCGGCGGCGCCATTCGCGGCCCGGTCAGAGGAGATATCTATTTCGGCTTTGGCGCAGACGCGGAACGCCGCGCGGGTGCGATGAAGGCGCCTGGCGGGCTTTATCTGCTGCTGCCCAACGGCTTGGCGGACAGAATCGGCACAGGACAGGTCTATCCGCCATGACCCGCCGCATCACCCGTGCCGCCAGCGAGGAAGAGCGCAAGCTGTTCGAGCAGACCTTCAAGGAAGGCCGGCCGATAAAGGCGGTGATGTCCAAACAGGCGCCGAAGAAAAAAAGCGCATCGTCTGGCCCCGGCGGCATCAACGGCGCGACCCAGGACCGCTTACGGCGTGGGCTGATCGAACCCGATGCCCGCATCGATCTGCATGGCATGACGCAAGCTATGGCCCATCGCACCTTGTTCACTTGGCTGGCGGCGGCGCACAGTCGCGGTCATCGTCTGGTGCTGGTGATCACCGGCAAGGGCAATCCCAAGAATGACGAGACTGCGCCTTGGATCACCTCGCCGCATGGCGTGTTGAAGCAGATGGTGCCGCGCTGGTTGAAGGAGCCGGAATTGGCAGGGTTGATCGCCAGCAGCCAGGCTGCCCATGCCCGCCATGGCGGCGCGGGCGCATTGTATGTGTATTTGCGAAAAGCGCGATGAGGCAGGCTTTTCACACCCTGACGCTGCGGACCAAGGGCCCCGGGCTTTATGAATTCACCGAGCAGGCGCAGGCCTTTGTGCGTGCCGAAAAATGCCAGAGCGGGCTTTTGACCTGTTTTGTCCGCCATACCTCGGCCTCGCTGCTGATTCAGGAAAATGCCGATCCGGATGTGCAAAAGGACTTGCGCGATTTTTTCGGCTGGCTGGCGAAAAGCGGTCCGGCCTTTCGCCATACCGCCGAAGGGCCCGACGATATGCCCTCGCATATCCGCAGCGCCCTGACGCAGACCTCTATCGGCATTCCCGTGCAGCACGGAAAGCTCGCATTGGGCACGTGGCAGGGCATCTATTTGTTCGAACACCGCGACGCGCCCCACCAGCGCGAGGTGATGCTGCATCTCGTCGGCGATTAAATCAGCCCTGCCTTCACGGCCAGGTCTTTCAGCGACGTTTCCGGCCTCGCGCCATAGTGCGAAATCACTTCCGCCGCCGCCAAGGCGCCCAACCGGCCGCAATCGGTCAACCCCTTGCCATGGGTCAGGCCGTATAGAAAACCGGCGGCAAATTGATCGCCCGCGCCGGTGGTATCGATCACCCGCGAAACCGGCGCAGCGGGGATTTCGTGCGCTTTATCTTCTTCCACAATCACGCAACCCTTGGCCGAACGGGTCAAGGCGGCGATACCGCCCCATTTTTTGGCGCCCGCGATCACGGCGTCAAAATCCTCCACCTGGAACAGCGCCTTGGCTTCTTCCTCATTGGCGAACAGGATGTTCACATCCTTGTCCAGCAGATGCAGGAATTCGTCGCGGAAGCGTCCGACGCAGAACGGATCGGACAGCGTCAAGGCGACGCGCCCGCCTGCGCCCTTCACCGCCGCAATGGCTTTGCGCGAGGCCTGCTTGGCCATTTCCTCGTCCCACAGATAGCCCTCGATATAGAGGATGCGGGCTGCGGCAACCTGCTCTTCGTCCACATCGTCGGGCGTTATTTCGCGGCACGCGCCCAGAAATGTGTTCATGCTGCGCTGGCCGTCCGGGGTCACCGCGATCATCGAGGAGGCGGTGGCGGCATTGCTTTGGCTGTTGCCATTGTGGAACGCCACACCGGTGGCGGACATCGAATCGCCGAACACCTTGCCCAAACGGTCGGCGGAAACTTTGCCCAGGAACAGACCCTTGCCGCCCAACGACGCCAGGCCCGCCATGGTATTGGCCGCCGATCCGCCCGCCACTTCATGCAGGCTGCTCATGGTTTGCTGATTGTCGGCCAGCGCCTTGAGCAGTTCCTTGGCGCGGAACTCGTCAATCAGGGTCATGGTGCCCTTGGCGATGCGATGGTTGAGCAGAAAGCGATCGTCCACC
>DATEEB010000248.1:0-10894 GCA_035281345.1 Rhizomicrobium sp.
AGATTGAGCAATGCGCGATCGCCGGTCTCGCGTTCGTCGCGCGCCACGATGTCGGCCTTCATGCGGCAGGAATGCGCCACCGCCTTGACGATGGCGGCATCCTCACCCGCCAGGGCTTTTGCGCCATGAGTTTCCAGCCAGGCGAAGAAATCGGCATCGCCCAGCGCGCCATACTTGACGACTTCGGCGTACCCGGCCAGCAGTTCGCGCTTGGGCAAGGTCTTCAGCAGCGCAGTGTCCGCGATCACGATACGAGGCTGATGGAACAGGCCGATCAGATTCTTGCCCTGCGGCGCGTTGATCGCGGTCTTGCCGCCCACCGAGGAATCCACCTGCGCCAAAAGGGTGGTGGGAATTTGCGCAAACGCGACGCCACGCTTGAGCACGCCCGCGGCAAAGCCGGTCAAATCGCCGATCACCCCGCCGCCCAGCGCGACCACCAATCCTTTGCGGTCGATCTCCATATCCAGAAGGGCGCCTGACAAACGTTCCAATCCGGCGAAGCTCTTGCTGCCTTCGCCCGGCGGCATCACGATGGCGCGCGCGTCCATGCCCGCCTGACGCAGCGCTTCCAGCAAAGGCTGGAGATGGATCTCCGCCACATGGCTGTCGGTCACCACCGGCACCACGCCCTTGGCAAGCGGATGCAAGAGTTCCGCGGCGCGTGCTGCCAGGCCGCCGCCGACATGGATATCGTAGGCGCGTTCGGCCAATCCGACCGTGATGGTTTCGCTCATGCGCGCTCGCATAGCCCATGGGCGGCCATGGCGGCAACGATCTTGTCCAGCAGGACGGCATGCGGCTCGTCCCCGGACTCCAGCACCATATCGGCCATGGCGTAATAGGGCTGGCGGACCTCCAGTAGCCGTTCCAGGGTGCCGCGCATGTCGGAGTTGGCCAGCAGCGGCCGCGTCTGGTCATGTTCCTGGCGCTTTTTCACCCGTGCCAACAAAATATCGATCGGCGCACTCAGCCAGATGGTGAAGGCATGGTCCTTCATGGCGGCGCGGGTGGTGTCATCGATATAGGCGCCTCCACCGGTCGCCAGAACAAGCGGTTTGTCGTGCAACAGGCGCGCAATAACGCTGCGCTCCAGGCGGCGGAATTCCGGCTCGCCATATTTGGCAAAAATCTCCGCTACCGTCATGCCGGCGGCGGCTTCAATCTCATGATCGGCGTCGGCGAAGGGCGTTTCCAGGCGCGCGGCCAGCCTTTTGCCGATGGATGTCTTGCCCGCGCCCATCATGCCGACCAGAGCTATGGTCTTGGACAGTGTCATGCGTCTCCCGATACACTATGACAGATTTTTTTAGTAGTGCGCGGCCCCCTTCCGCCTGCCGGGCATGCTACATCCTTGTCCATGACTCGCAGCGCGGCGCGCCCGACAAAGCCGGCCCCCCCAAAAAAGCCCGCCAAGCCCCGCGCGGGCCATTTGATTGAGGCTTTTCTCGACATGATGAGCGCCGAACGCGGCGCGGGCGCCAACACCTTGGCAGCCTATCGCCGCGATCTGATGGATTTCACCGGCCATTTAAGCGCGCAGGGGGCCGACCCCGCCAAGGCCAGCCGCGAGCAAGTGCGCGCTTTTCTCAAGAGCCTTCCCGCGGCCGGCATGGCGGCTTCGACCCAGGCGCGCAAGCTTTCGGTGCTGCGTCAATTTTATGGTTTCCTGTATGCGGAGGGCATGCGCCGCGATGATCCCACCCAGACCATCGAAGCACCCCAGGCCCGGCGTTCCTTGCCGAAAATCCTGTCCCGCACCGATCTCGAGGCCATGCTGCATGCGGCATCGCAAGACACGTCACCCGAAGGCGTCAGGCTGGGGCTGATCGTGGAAATGTTGTATGGCGGCGGTCTGCGCGTGTCCGAATTGGCAGGCCTGACGCTGGCGGCCGTGCGGGCCAGGGAAGACTTCATCCGCATCACCGGCAAGGGTCAGAAGGAACGGCTTTCGCCGCTCAGTCCGGCGGCTCGCATCGCGCTGGACGCCTATCTGACGGTGCGCGACGCTTTTGTGCCCCGGCATGACAAGAACAACCGCTATCTGTTCGCCTCGCGCAGCGCGGAAGGATTCCTTACCCGGCGGCGGTTTCATCAGCTCCTGAAGGGGCTGGCGATCAAGGCGGGAATCGATCCGGCCAAGGTCTCGCCCCATGTCCTGCGGCATGCCTTTGCCACCCATCTGGTGGAAGGGGGCGCGGATTTGCGCAGTGTGCAGACCCTGCTCGGCCATGCCGATATTGCCACCACCCAGATCTATACCCATGTGGCCAGGGATCATTTGAGCCGCCTGGTGCGCGCCACCCACCCTCTGGCCAGGGCCAAATCGGGTAAGAATTCAAGCTAAGCTATTGAAAAATAATGGGTATGGTGCCATTTCCTTTCCCTGGCAGCTGTGCCATTTTCCGCAGCCATTCAGTGATTTGAGCCATGCACTATCTGGAATTTGAGCGTCCCATCGCGGAGTTGGAAGGAAAAATCGTCGAGCTGCAAAAGCTCGCCGAGGAAGACCCCAATCTGGATATCGACGCCGAAGTCGCCCGGCTGCAAAGCCGCGCCGGGACCATGGTGGCCGACACTTACGCCAAACTCTCCGCCTGGCAGAAGGTTCAGGTGGCGCGCCATCCGGGGCGGCCGCATTTCCTGGACTATGCGCGTCACATTCTGGAGGACTTCACGCCGCTCGCCGGGGACCGCAATTTCGGCGAGGACCAGGCGGTGGTGGGGGGGCTGGCGCGGTTCAGGGGTCGCCCCGTGGCCTTTATCGGCCAGGAAAAGGGCAACGACACCCAAAGCCGGCTGAAGCACAATTTCGGCATGGCCATGCCGGAAGGCTACCGCAAGGCGGTGCGGATTTTCGAACTGGCCGATCAGTTCGGTTTGCCGGTGTTAAGCTTTTGCGACACCTCCGGCGCTTATCCCGGCGTTTCGGCGGAGGAACGCGGCCAGGCCGAGGCGATTGCCCGCTCCATTCAAGCCGGCCTGTCGGTCCGCGCGCCGTTCCTTGCCACCATCATCGGCGAGGGCATGTCGGGCGGGGCCATCGCCATCGCGGCTGCCAGCCGGGTCTATATGCTGGAGCATTCCATCTATTCGGTGATCTCGCCCGAAGGCTGCGCCTCGATCCTGTGGCGTAGCGCCGACAAGGCGCAGGAAGCCGCGCATGCGCTCAAGATCACCGCCCAGGACCTGCATCAACTCAAGGTGATCGACGCGATCATTCCCGAACCCGTGGGGGGCGCGCACCGCGCGCCGTTGGAGACGATTCAAGCGGTGGCCGACAGAATCGCGGCGGGCCTCAAGGAAATGGAAGGCATTTCGGGGGATGAATTGCTGCGCCAGCGCCGCGCCAAATTTCTGGCCATGGGGCGAAATCTGTAAACCGCAATCGGGCCACAAAACAAAAAAATCTGCGTGATCGCCGCAGATACCCGCGGCCCCGCAGCCGATTGACTGGCTTCCCCACAAAACCTAAATTCGCCCCGATAGTTCCCGAGAGGGATTAATAGGGAATCCGGTGCAATACCGGAGCTGCCCCCGCAACTGTCAGCGGCGAGCCAAGGGTCGATACACCGTCACTGAGCCTTCACCGGTTCGGGAAGACAGCCCAAGGCAACGACCCGCGAGCCAGGAGACCTGCTATCGGGTGTCACGCTAGGCCGAGGGAACGGTGGGTTCCTGAAGGGCAATGACTGCAATCGCTTCGTCAATGCGGTGACACGCGCTTCGACCGGCTCTTGGGAAGGGCGGCAAGCGCCTTGCCAACCCATGCCCGGAGTGTATCTCGATGACGATCCTTGCCACCAATCTCGGCTTTCCGCGTGTCGGCGGCCACCGCGAACTGAAAACCGCCCTTGAAGCCTATTGGAGCGGCGCCACCGGCGCCGATGCGCTGCTGAAAACAGCGTCTTCCTTACGCGCGCGACACTGGTTCGTGCAGCAGAAAGCTGGAATCGATCACATCCCCTCGAACGATTTCTCGCTCTATGACCAGGTGCTGGACACCATCGCCATGCTGGGCGCGGTCCCGGAACGTTTCGGCCACCGGGGCGGCGACATTCCCCTCGACCTTTATTTCGGCATGGCGCGCGGCACAAAAACCGCTCATGCGATGGAAATGACCAAATGGTTCGACACCAACTATCACTACATCGTCCCGGAACTGGCCGCCGACACCGCCTTCGCCCTTTCCAGCAGCAAGGCGCTGGACGAATACAAGGAAGCCAAATTTCTCGGAGTCGCCACCCGGCCTGTGCTGATCGGACCGGTGACGTTCCTCAAAATCGCCAAGCTGCGCGATGGAACCGACCGCTGGGCCCTGTTGCCGAAATTGCTGCCTGTCTATGCCCAGCTTCTCGCGGCCCTGGCGCAAGCCGGTGCGCAATGGGTGCAGTTGGACGAACCCTGCCTGGTCGCCGATCTGGATACGGGCGCGCAGGCGGCGCTGAAGACCGCCTATGCCGCCCTGGCGGCATCGCCGGTCAAAATCCTTCTGGCGACCTATTTTGGCGCGGTAGGGGACAATCTGCCGGTGCTGGCCAGCCTGCCGGTGGCGGGCGTCCATGTCGATCTTGTGCGCGCGCCACAGCAGTTGGAGGCAGTTTGCGAGGCCCTGCCGGGCGGCCGGACGCTTTCGTTGGGGGTGGTGAACGGGCGCAATATCTGGAAGACCGCGCTCACCGATGCGGAGCGGCTGATCGAACGCGCCAAAAAGCTGCGCGGTGGCGCGCTGATGGTCGCTCCCAGTTGCTCGCTGCTGCATGTGCCGGTCGATCTCGATACGGAAGGCAAGATGGATGGCGAGCTTCGCAACTGGCTCGCCTTCGCGGTCCAGAAGCTGGACGAGATCAGCGGCCTGACACGGGCGGCCAATGGCGCCCGCGACAGCAAATATTTCCTGGAAAACGCCAAGGCGATAGGCTCGCGCACCCTATCGGCGCGTATTCACGATCCGGCGGTGAAGTCGCGGCTGGCGGCGGTGACGCCGCTGATGGCGGAACGCGCCCCAAGCTTCAAGGAACGTATTTCTCTCCAGCAATCGCTGCTCAAGCTGCCGCTGCTGCCGACCACCAGCATCGGCTCTTTGCCGCAAACCAAGGAACTCAGGGAAGTTCGCGCCCGCTTCAAGAAGGGCGAGATCGACAAGGAGGCTTACGAGAAGGTCTTGGAAGATAAGACCGCAGAAGCCATGCGCTGGCAGGATGAGATCGGCATCGACGTGCCGGTACATGGCGAGTTCGAGCGCAACGACATGGTGGAGTATTTCGGCGAGCAGCTATCGGGCTTTGCCTTCACCGAGCGGGCATGGGTCCAAAGTTACGGTTCGCGCTGCGTCAAGCCGCCGATTATCTTTGGCGATGTCAGCAGGCCCAAGCCCATGACGCTGCATTGGACGCAGATGGCGCAGCGCTATACCGACAAACCGGTGAAAGGCATGCTGACCGGGCCGGTGACCATCCTGCAATGGAGCTTTGTGCGCGACGATCAGCCTCGCAGCCAGACCTGCCGCCAGATCGCTCTGGCTATTCGCGATGAAGTGGTGGATCTGGAAAAAGCGGGGGTGAAGATTATCCAGATCGACGAGGCGGCCTTGCGCGAGGGCCTGCCGATCCGAAAATCCGAATGGCAGCACTATCTCGACTGGGCCGTGGAAGCGTTCCGGCTGACCGCCAGCGGGGTTGGCGCGACCACCCAAATCCATACCCATATGTGCTATTCGGAGTTCAACGACATCATCGCGGCCGTGGCGGCGATGGACGCCGATGTGATTTCCATCGAGACCTCCCGCTCGGCGATGGAGTTGCTAGATGCGTTCGCAAATTTTTCTTATCCAAACGACATTGGCCCCGGCGTCTATGACATTCACAGCCCGCGTGTGCCCAGCCAGCAGGAAATGGAAGACCTGCTGGAAAAGGCCCTTAAGGTGCTGACGCCGGAGCAGCTATGGGTCAATCCGGATTGCGGCCTTAAGACGCGCGGGTGGGCGGAAGTGAAGCCGGCCCTTATGTCCATGGTCGCGGCAGCCAAGGCCGTGCGGAGCCGATTGCCGGTTCACCGTGCCAGCAGGACCGTTTTGGTCTGACGGTGCGGCCGTCATCAAATGAAAAAGGCCCGGAGCAATCCGGGCCTTTTACTGAGACGTGTTGGCGATTACCGCGCCATGGCCAGGCTGCCATTGGGCACCCAACCTTTATTATCCACCTCATCGGTGACTTCGCGCCAGGCGCCGTCGGTGTTGCCGGTGGGATAAAGGATCATGCCGGGATCCAGCTCCCGCACCACCTTGCTCTTTTCGCTGGGGCTGGCGCGCATCACGCCAGGACGCGACATGGTCACGGTGCGTTGCGGCGCGTCGGCCTTGGCATTTTCGGACAACCCGCCCATCTGGGTCACCAGCTTGGTATAGGCGTCGATATAGGCCAGGGTCACCACCTGACCGATGGCGGTGTTAGCATAGCTCGAAGCACCAGCCGCGCCGAAAGCGCCCACGCCGAAGCCACCTAGCCCGCCGCCAAAGCCGACATCGGTCTTGGAGCCATGGCCTTGGGCGATCACTTCCTGTTCGCTGGTGCGTACATTGGTGATGGTCAAAACCACGTCCGCAGTCTTGGAAGAAATATTGATATTGGCGACGATGGCGCCGGCGAAGCCGCCCATGAAGCCGCCCAAGAGGCCGCCGATATTGGTGCCGCTGGCATTGTTGTTCTTGGAAACGATGTCGGGGACGAGGATATAGTCCGCCGCCTTGACCTGGCCGCCGCCGATATTGGAGCCGCCTTGCAAGGCGCCGCCGGCCGCCAGCGCGCGTTCCTGCTGCGCCATCTCAAAACCTTTGCCGCGGTCCAAAAGGGTAAAGCAGCCCGACTGGCGAACGAACAGCTTGAGCAGCGCTTCGGGCGATTCCAGGCCTAGGCCTTCCCACCAGCGCTGGTCGGGTTCGCGCACCGCCAGGGTGCCGATCTTGTGACCGCAGGTGGGAATTTGCGCCTGCTTCTCGGCGGTCTTTTCGCCGATGGACGCTGCAAAGCTCGGTGGCACCGCAACCGGCACGCTCGCCAAAGACAAAGCAGCCGTCATGGCAACGGATTTGCTCAAACGCATGGATAACACCCCTTAGAATTTTCCAACCGAAGCCGGAGGTCCGTTTCGCTTGGATTTAGCCCTTGCGCGAGGAAAACCGCGCCACCGCGCAGATTATCCTAAGACGTAAAATCTGCAAGTTTGCCGCGCCGCAGGGGTTACTACCACCATCCCTTCCGCTTGAACCGTCCGCACAAGGTGCGGACGCCAAGCGCCCGCGCGCGACAGCGAATAAGCGGGCGCGCGGCAGGGGCTATTACCACCACCCCTTCCTTTTAAACCATACCAAGGGCAGCAAGGCGCTGACCAGGATCAGGATCAGGCCCAGCGGATAACCATATTCCCAGCCAAGTTCCGGCATGTGGCGGAAATTCATGCCGTAAATGCCCGCCACCAGGACCGGCGGGATGCCCACCACCGAGGCGATGGTTAGGACCTTGAACAGGTCGTTCTGCTCGGTGGTGATGAAGCCCAGAGCGGCGTCCAGCAGAAACTGAATCTTGTCGGTCAGGTGAATCTCATACTCGTTGAGCGACTGGACGTCGGCGCCGGCCGTCTTCAGCCGTGCCTTGACGGACGATTCCAGCCAATCCTCGCCCTGGTCGGCGATGAAGGGAATGGCGCGCTGAAGCACCAACAGCGTGTCGCGGATGTAAGACAGTCGCTCGCCCATGTCGCCGATCTCCACCAGCGTGTCGCGCAGCATACGGTTGACTTGGGCGACCTTGCGCCGCTGTAGTTCCTGCATGTTCTTGTGAAAGATGCGCTGGGAGATTTTCAGCGCTTCGGCGCGAAGCTCTTCCAGCCGGTCGGCGCCATAGTCGATCATCGCTTCGACAATGACCAAGAAGATATCGGCGGCACTGCGGGGGCGCCGCTCGACCCGTTTGGTGATGGCCTCGAAAGTATGAAGCTGGGCGAAGCGCACCGTCACCAGCAGGTCCTTGCTCAGAACAAACCCCAAGGGGGTTGTGACATCGTCGCCGCCATTTTTGGCATGGGGCGTGACCGGCACCGAGATGGTGAAAACATCGTCTTCATACTGAAGGCGGCTGGAGAATTCGATTTCCTCCAACTGCTCGCGCGGCGGGATGTCGAGCTTATAGTCGGTGCAAGCCTTGGCGATCTCGTCATTGGTGGGGTTGAACAGGTCCACCCAGACCAATTTACCGCCCGATTGATGTTCCGTGAGCACGTGAAGGCCTCCGCCGGTACGACCGGACGAATGAAACTACGTCAGCGCCCCGTGACAGTGTTTATATTTTCTACCTGAACCGCAGGAGCGACGGCCAGGCGGAGCATAGCGGAGCCGTCGGCCGCGCGAGCAAAAAAACCGTGCGGCGACTAACTTAAAGCGCCGTGGCAGTGTTTGTATTTCCGGCCCGAGCCGCACGGGCAGGGCGCATTGCGCTGAACCTTGGCCCAGGTCCGGGGATTGTTGGGGTCTACGGGCGCGTCTTCCGGCCAGAGCCCCGCCTGCTCCACTTCATTTTCCCCGGTCAGCGGGTTGATGTGGGTGGCCTGCATGGCGGGCAGCGCGGTCTGTTCCAAGGGCGGCGGCGCGGTCTGAATTTGCACATGCATCAACTGGCGCACCACCTCGGTGCGCAGCTTGGCCAGCAGAGCCTCGAACAGCTCGAAAGCGTCGCCCTTATATTCGTTCAGCGGGTCGCGCTGGCCATAGCCGCGCAAGCCCACATATTGGCGCAGGTGATCCAGATCCACGATATGCTCGCGCCAATGCTGGTCCAGCGTTTGCAGCAGGATCGCCTTTTCGACATAGCGCATGACATCGGGGCTGTATTCGGCGCTGCGGGCGGCGGCGCGCGTCTCCACTGCCTTCAGAATGCGCTCCCGCACCTCTTCGTCGGCGATGCCTTCTTCCTTGGTCCAATCCGCCACCGGCAGATCGGCACCGAAGATGCTATGGACTTCGTTTTGCAGGCCCACCGCGTCCCATTGCTCGGCATAGGCTTTTTCCGGAATGTGGCGGCTCACCAGCATTTCCACCACTTCCTCGCGGAAATCCGCGATCTGGTCGGAGACATCCTCCGAGGACATGATTTCGCGCCGCTGCTCGAAGATCACCCGGCGCTGGTCGTTCAGCACATCGTCATATTTCAGGATGTTCTTGCGGATCTCGAAATTGCGCGCCTCGACCTTTTGCTGGGCCTTTTCCAGCGCCCTGTTCACCCAGGGATGGGTGATGGCTTCGCCCGGCTCCAGCCCCAGCGTGGTCAGCATCTTCTCCATGCGCTCGCTGCCGAAAATGCGCATCAGGTCGTCCTGCAGCGACAGGAAGAATTTGGAAGCGCCCGGATCGCCCTGGCGGCCCGAACGGCCGCGCAGCTGATTGTCGATGCGCCGGCTTTCGTGGCGCTCGGTGCCGATCATATAGAGACCGCCGGCGGCCAGCGCCTTTTGTTTGTTGGCGGCAACCTCGGCGCGTATCGCCTCGCTCTTGGCGGCGCGCTCCGCTTCGTCGGTGACCAGCGCCAATTCCGCCTTGATACGCATGTCGGCATTGCCGCCCAGCTGAATGTCGGTGCCGCGCCCCGCCATGTTGGTGGCGATGGTGACCGCGCCCGGCACGCCGGCCTGGGACACGATAAAGGCTTCCTGCTCGTGATAGCGGGCGTTCAGCACATTGTGCTGAATCTTGCGCTGCTTCAGCAGTTCGGAGAGTTCCTCGGACTTCTCGATCGAGGTGGTGCCCACCAGCACCGGCTGGCCGCGTTCGCGGCATTCGATGATCAGCTTGATGATGGCGTCGTTCTTCTCGCCCTCGGTGCGATAGACTTCGTCATCGGAATCCTTGCGCGCCACCGGCACGTTGGTGGGGATTTCCAGTACGTCCAGCTTGTAGATGTCCATGAACTCGGCCGCTTCGGTCAAAGCGGTGCCGGTCATGCCCGCCAGCTTGTCATAGAGGCGGAAATAATTCTGGAAGGTAATGGAGGCCAGGGTCACATTTTCGGGAAGGACCTGAACATTTTCCTTGGCTTCCAGGGCCTGATGCAGGCCTTCGGAATAGCGGCGGCCCTCCATCATGCGGCCGGTGAATTCGTCGATGATGATCACCTGGCCGTTTTTGACGATGTAGTCCTTGTCCTTCTGGAACAACAGATGCGCCTTCAGCGCCTGGTTCACATGATGGACGATGGAGATATTCTCGGTGTCGTAGAGATCGCCATGGGGCAAAAGGCCGGCCGCCTTGAGCATCTGCGCCATATGCTCGTTGCCCGCTTCGGTCAGCGACACTTGGCGGCTTTTCTCATCCAGTTCGTAATCCTGCTTCACCAGCGCGCCCATCACCGCATCCACCTGGCGGTAGGTCTCGCTCTGGTCTTCGGTGGGTCCGGAAATGATCAAGGGCGTGCGTGCCTCGTCGATCAAAATCGAGTCCACTTCGTCCACGATGGCGAAGGCGTGGCCGCGCTGGGCCATCGCATCCAGCGAATATTTCATATTGTCGCGCAGATAGTCGAAGCCGTATTCGTTGTTGGTGCCATAGGTGATGTCGGCGGCGTAGGCGGTCTTGCGCTCATTGTCATCCAGGCCATGAACGATGCAGCCCACGCTCATGCCCAGGAAGCGGTAGATCTGGCCCATCCATTCGCTGTCGCGCCTGGCCAGATAGTCGTTGACCGTCACCACATGCACGCCGTCACCGCTCAGGGCGTTGAGATAGGTGGGAAGGGTGGCGACCAGGGTCTTGCCTTCGCCGGTTTTCATTTCGGCGATGTTGCCCTTGTGCAGCACCATGCCGCCCACCAACTGCACGTCGAAATGCCGCTGTCCCAGGGTGCGCTTG
>DATEEB010000249.1:0-11684 GCA_035281345.1 Rhizomicrobium sp.
GCCCTTCGCAGAGGCCTGCGAAATAGGCTTGTCATTGCCGTATGCCATTGTGACCGACGAAATGCCCCATGCCGGCTTGACACCCCAAGTGGCCCCCGTCCCGGCTATGCGAGGGCAACTGCGACATGATGACTACAGAAACCCCTGTCCCGCAACGGGGTTTGCGGCAGAAATGTCAGGCTTGCCGTGTTGCGCCGCAGCAAAAATGGGTTGACTTTCCCAGCAAATACCGAGATAAGCCCGCATCCGTTGCGATCGCACAAGGCGCTCCCTGGTTTGAAACCATGCGCTGTCACCGCCGGATCTTAGTTTTGACCTCCGTTCCCTCCAGAGTGCGTGGAAGACGGCAACAGCCGTAAACCCGCGCCCTTTGGCGCGTCCCACGGTTTTTAAGGACCTTTGTGACCGACGTTACTTTTGAATCGCTTGGCGTTGCCGAGCCGATCCTCCGCGCCCTTTCCGCGGAAAATTACACCACCCCCACGCCCATCCAGACCCGCGCCATTCCGGCGTTGCTGTCGGGCCGCGATCTGCTGGGCATCGCCCAAACCGGTACCGGCAAGACGGCCGCTTTTGGCATACCCTTGCTGCAAAAACTCTCCATTGGCCATGTCCCGCCGCAAGCCCGGCAGGCCAAGGCGCTGATCCTGGCGCCCACCCGCGAGCTGGCGGTGCAGATTGAGGAATCGCTGCGCACCTATGGCCGCTTCCTCAATCTCAAAATGACCGTGATCCTGGGTGGGGTGAATCAGAATACCCAGGTCCGCAATATGTCCAAGGGCGTGGACATCCTGGTGGCGACACCCGGCCGCCTGCTGGACCTGGTGCAGCAAAAGCATATCAACCTCGGCGCCGTGACGACTTTCATCGTCGACGAAGCCGACCGCATGCTGGACATGGGCTTCATTCGCGATGTGAGGAAGCTGGTGGCGATGCTGCCGCGCGAGCGCCAATCGATGCTGTTCTCCGCCACCATGCCGGACGACATCGTCAAGCTGACGCATGACATGCTGCGTTCACCCGAGCGGATCGAAGTCGCGCCCCAGGGCAAGACGGCGGACCGCATCGAACAGAAATTGTATTTCGTGCCCATGCCGCAGAAACGCCAATTGCTCAGCGAATTGCTGAAGGATGCGGCGATGAACCGGGTGATCGTGTTCACCCGCACCAAGCATGGCGCCAACCGTGTCGCCGAACATCTGTCGCGCACCGGCGTGGCGGCGGAAGCCATTCACGGCAACAAGTCCCAGAATGCCCGCCAGCGGGCGCTCGATCTGTTCCGCAGCGGCAAGGCCCGGGTGCTGGTGGCGACCGATATAGCCGCCCGCGGCATCGACATTGACGATATCAGTCATGTGGTGAATTTCGAGCTGCCCAACGAGCCGGAAAGCTATGTCCACCGTATCGGCCGCACCGCGCGGGCCGGCGGCCAGGGCATTGCGATTTCCTTCTGCGATGCCACCGAGCGCGGCTATCTGCGCGATATCGAACGCATCATCCGCATGAAGATCGAGCCGGTGGCGCATGATCTGCCGGAATTGACCGAAGAACAGCGCAAGCAACAGGAAGAGCCGCGCCGTCCCCACGGTCACTCCAAGAATCACAGAGGGCATGGCCACAAGCCCGGCGGTCAGCGTCCAGGCGGCCAGCGTGATGGCGGACAAGCCCATGGCGACCCGCACGCGCCCAAGAAGCGCAACGGCTCGCGTCCGCACTGGCATCGGGGTAAAGAAAAAAAGCGGGAAAGCGCCGCCTGACCATTCAGATTTTCGTGGACGGCGACGCCTGCCCGGTTAAGGCGGAAGTCGAGAGAGTGGCGACCCGCCATGGCCTGGCTGTCACCATCGTCAGCAATGGGGGCCTGCGTCCCTCGGCCAATCCGCTTCTGCGCCATGTCATTGTGGCGGAAGGGGCGGATGCGGCGGACAATTGGATTGTGGACAATATCGCCGGCGGGGATATCTGCATCACCGCCGATATCCCCTTGGCGGCGCGCTGCCTGGACAAGGGCGCAGCCGTGCTGGCGCCCAACGGCAAAGCTTTCACGCATGACAGTATCGGCATGGCGCTGGGGATGCGGGATCTCAGCCGGCACTTGCGCGAATTGACGCCGGGCGGCCAGACCCATCATGCCGGTTTCAGCAAACAGGACCGTTCCCGCTTTCTGGGCGCGCTGGAAAATTGCATAACCGCGTTGCAACGCGCGCCGCGGGCCAAAGCGAATGACAGGCCTGTCGGCATCGCAGCGGCGCGTTATACTGAGGAATGACCGACAGCTTTCGTCTGCCAATCGCCGGGACGCTCGAAAATCACTATGCGCGGTTGCCGGAAGATTTTTACACCAAAATGCCGGCGGAGAAGGTTGGCGACAGCCCCCGCCTGATCCACGCCAACGCGTCCGCCGCCGCCTTGCTGGATCTGAACCCCGCGATTTTCGACGATCCGCGCTTTGCCGAAGTGATGGGCGGACATCGCCCGCTGGAGGGTTTTTCGCCGCTGGCGATGGTCTATTCCGGACACCAATTCGGGGTCTGGGCCGGGCAATTGGGCGACGGACGCGCCTTGCTGATCGGGCAGGTCCGCAACGCGAAGGGCGAATTGTGGGATGTCCAGCTCAAGGGCGCCGGCAAAACGCCTTATTCACGCTTCGGCGACGGCCGCGCGGTGATGCGTTCCACCATTCGCGAATATCTCTGCAGCGAGGCGATGGCGGCGTTGGGCATTGCGACCAGCCGCGCGCTGGCGATTGTGGCGACCGGTGAAACGGTGCTGCGGGAAACCCGTGAGCCGGGCGCGGTGCTGACGCGCCTGGCGCAGAGCCATGTGCGTTTCGGCCATTTCGAGCATTTCTTTCATCGCGGCGAACAGGAGCAGGTCCGCGCCCTGGCCGATCATGTCATCGCGGAACATTTCCCCGATTTGGCGGGCGATCATGCCGCTTGGTACGGCGAAGTCGTCAGGCGCACGGCCGTCCTGGTGGCGCAGTGGCAGGCGGTGGGTTTCGCCCACGGCGTTATGAACACCGACAATATGTCCATCCTGGGCCTGACGCTGGACTATGGCCCTTACGGCTTCATGGATGCTTACGATCCGCAGTTCATCTGCAATCACACCGATGAGCAGGGGCGCTACAGCTTCATCAATCAGCCGGTGGTCGCGCACTGGAACCTGCGCGCGTTGGCGCTGGCGCTGTCCGGCTTGATTCCCACCGACAGGCTGGTCGAAAAACTGGCGACTTTCGAGCAGCATTTCGGCGGGACGTATCACGCCTTGATGCGCGCCAAACTGGGCCTGACGCGCGAAGTGGAGGGGGACAATCACCTGATCGGCGGGTTGCTGGCGCTGATGGCAAAAACCCGCGCCGACTATACTTTGTCCTTCCGCAACATGACCGGCGAGGATGCCGACTGGCTGGCGCTGTTCGGGAAAGACAATGCCGAAGCGCAAGCCTGGCTGTCGCGCTATCGCGTCCGTACGCAAAGCGAAGACCTGTCGGGACTGGACAGGGTCAATCCCAAATTCGTCTTGCGCAACTGGGTGGCGGAAAGCGCCATCCGCGCGGTGGAAGACCATAGCGACATCGCCACTCTGGAGCGCATTTTCAGGCTGGTGCAGGCACCGTTCGAAAAGCATGACGGCGACGAAGCCTTTGCCGCGCCGCCGCCGCCGGAAATGTCTCACCTGGAAGTGAGCTGTTCTTCGTAAAAACTACCAGGCCACCGAAATATACTTGGCCTCGCAGAATTCGATCAGGCCATGGTGCGAGCCTTCGCGGCCCAGCCCCGATTGCTTGACGCCGCCAAACGGCGCCGCCGGATCCGACATGATACCGCGATTGAGCGCCAGCATGCCGGCTTCGATCTTCTCGCAGATCTGAAGGCCGCGCTTGAGGTCCTGGGTATAGACGTAAGCCGCCAGGCCATATTCGGTGTCGTTGGCCTTGGCTATCGCTTCGGCCTCGTCGGTGAAGGATTGCAGTGAAACCACCGGCCCGAAGATTTCTTCCTTCATCATGTCGGCATGGTCGGGGACATCCGCCAGCACGGTCGGCGGATAGTAATAACCGGGCCGGTTGAGGCGCTGGCCGCCCAGCAGCAGCTTGGCGCCCTTGGCCACGGCATCGTCCACCAGTTCGGCGATCTTGGCGACGGACTTTTCATTCACCATCGGGCCCAGAGTGGATTGCGGATCGGTGGCTTCGCCCAGCTTGATCTCCGACATCCGCTGCACAATGCCGTCGGTGAAGGGCTTGTAGATATCCTTGTGGACATAGAAGCGGTTGGCGGCGGTACAGGCCTCGCCGCTGTTGCGCATCTTGGCCAGCATGGCGCCGTCCAGCGCGTCGCCCAGGCTGGCATCCTTGCAGACGATGAAGGGGGCATTGCCGCCCAGCTCCATGGCGCAGGAAATCACCTGATCGGCGGCTTCGTGCAGCAGGGCGCGGCCCACCTGGGTCGAGCCGGTGAAGGAGACTTTGCGCACCCTGGGATCGTGCAACACCGCCTTGGACAAGACGCTGGCCTTGGAGGTGGTGACCACATTCACCACGCCCGCCGGCACGCCGCAGTCATGCATGATCTGGGCGACGGCAAAGGCGGTGAGCGGGGTCTCTGTGGCGGGCTTCAAGAGCACGGTGCAGCCGGCCGCCAGCGCGGGTGCGATCTTGCGGGTGGCCATCGCCGCCGGATAGTTCCAGGGCGTGACCAGCAAGGCGATGCCGATGGGCTGGTATTGCACCACAATGCGCGCGCCGCTGGCGGGCGCCATGGCGACTTCGCCCAGCACATGGCAGGTTTCCTCGGCATACCAGCGGTAGAATTCGGCGGCATAGAGCACTTCGCTGCGCGCGTCGGGCAGCGCCTTGCCGTTCTCCAGGCTGATCAGATAGGCAAGCCATTCGATATTCTCGACGATCTTCTCATAGCATTTGCGCAGGATCTCGGCGCGCTGACGCGGCGTGGTTGCGGCCCAACCGGCGGCGGCTTTGTCAGCGGCGTCCACCGCGGCCAGGGCATCATTGGCATCGCCGTCGGCGACATCGGTGATCTTTTTGCCGGTGGAAGGATCGAACACATCGACGCGCTTCTTGGCCGAGCCTTCCACCCATTTGCCGCCGATCCAAAGGTCGGTGGGAATCGGGAAGGGGGCTGGGCCGGACTTGGGCGCGGGGATCGTGACAGTGTTGGTCATAGGTCTCTCTGCTGGGGTCTCTCTGCTGGCGAAATCAGGAAGCAAGTGCCGAGCGGTCGCCGGAGAAAGCGGCGCGGGTGATCGCCTTCAGGGCATCCACATCCAGCTTGCGGGGGTTGTTGTTGACCAGCCGCGCTGCGCCGATGGCGCTTTGCGCCGTCCAGTCCTGCTTGTCTTCCGGCAGGCCCAATTCCTTCAGCGTCACCGGAATGCCAATGTCCTTGAGCAGCCGGGCCACTTCATCAATGACCATGTGCGACAGCTCCTCGTCCGTACCGCAAAGGCCGATGGCGCGGCCGATCTGGGCAAAGGTGGCCACACAGTTGGGGCGATTGAACTCCATCACATAGGGCATCAACAGCGCCACACCCATGCCATGCGGGGTATGGGTTTCGTTGCCCACCGGATATTGGATGGCATGCGCCGCCGCGGTGCCCGCCGCGCCGAAGGCGCAACCGGCAGCCAGCGAAGCCAGCATCATCTGCTCGCGCGCTTCGATATTCTTGCCGTCCTTCACCGCGGTGCGCAGGGCCTTGAAGATGTTGGTGAGCGCCAAGAGGCCGAACGTGTCGCTGAGCACATTCTTGCCCACGAACACATTCTTGACGGTCAGCTCGGGCGTCACCGCGCGGCTGGCGGCGGTGAAGCTTTCGATGGCGTGGGTAAGCGCGTCGGCGCCGCTCACGGCGGTCAGGCTGGGCGGACAGCTGACGGACATTTCGGGGTCGCACACCGCCGCGCGCGGGATCAGATGGGGGCTGGAAATGCCCACTTTGGTGCCGCGTTCGGTGTCGGCGACCACCGCCACGGGCGTCACTTCCGACCCCGTCCCCGAGGTGGTGGGCACCGCAATCACCGGCGCTACGGGCCCGGGAATTTTGTTCTCGCCATAATAGTCGCGCAACGAACCGCCATGGGCCAGCAACACCGCCACGCATTTGGCCATGTCCATGCAGGAGCCGCCGCCGATCCCCAGCACCACATCGGGCTTGAAATCGGCGCATTCGGCGACGCAGCCGGAAATGCCATTGATCGGCAGGTCGGCCTCCGTGCGGTCATAGATTTTGACCTCCACGCCATTGGCCTTTATGTCGGCGACAATCGCCTGGAATTGGGCGTCGCCGCCCAGCCGCGCATCGGTACAGATCAAGGCGCGCTTGCCGATTCCGGCGGTCATCATGCCGATGGCGGCGCGCTGGCCGGAACCGAAAATCACCGAAGCGGGCAGGCGCAGGGCGCCGAACAGATTGGTCATGAAATTTTTTCCTTGGGTTCCGCCGCCAGCTTCTGAAGATCGTCCCACAGCCCGTCGTCGAGATAGACGCCGCGCTTTTGCGCTTGCGCGCGCACCTTGTGGGCGCGGTCGCCCGGCGCCAGCACAGGATGCTCCGGATCGGCGGGGGCGGCGGCGCGGATGCTGTCGAGATATTCCGTCACCAAGGCCTTGGCGGCTTCGGCATGGGGCGGGGCGATGACGATGAAGATGTCGCCCTTGTTGGAGACGTTCACCGAATCCAGTGTGCCTTTGACATCGGTGCCGATGGCCGACGATGCCAGACTCGCCACCAGCACTTCGAACGCAATGCCCAGCGCATAGCCTTTGGCGCCGCCGAACGGCGCGATGGCGCCTTTCTTGGCGGCGGATGCATCGGTGGTGGGATCGCCGTCTTCATCTAGCGCCCAGCCCAAGGGGATGGGCGCGCCGCGATTGGCGTGATCGTGAATCTTGCCCATCGAAACCAGGCCGGTCGCCATGTCCAGCACCATGGGATGGGGCGAGGCGGGTACGCCGATGGCGATGGGGTTGGTGCCGATCATCGCCTTGCGTCCGCCAAAGGGATGCACCAGCGCTTCGGATATGGTGAGCGCAATACAGGTCAGGCCGCGTGTGGCGACATGCTCGGCATAATAAGCCATCGCGCCCAGATGATTGGTGTTGCGGATGGCGGCGATTGCGATGCCGTCCTCGCGGGCGCGCGGGATGATGGCATCCAGCGCGGCCATCGCGACCACGGGCCCCAAGCCGCGCATCCCGTCCACCGCCAGAAAACTACGCGCGGTCCAAACATGTTTGCCGGTGGCGCCGGGCACCGACAGGCCGGCATGGATGCGCTCGATCACCCGGCGTAGACGGAGCAGCCCATGCGAAGGAATGGCGCGCATTTCCGCTTCAATGAACAAGCCCGCCTGGGTTCGCGCATGGTCGGCCGGCACGCCATTGGCGAGCAGAATCCCCTCGGCCAGCGTTCGGACGTCCTCGACGGAAACCAGCACAGATCAAATATCCTATAGGATTTTTGGAAGGTATGGATTAGGCTCTACCGGGTCAATGGCAAAAAGCGCTCTGTCTGTGGGAAAGTTGCCTTCCAATCCGGCTTCCGCCCAACCGGCGGACCGGACGATCACCCGCCCCTCCGGTCTGGTGGAGGAGGTCTATCGCCGAATCCGCGCCGATATCCTGTCGCTCCGGCTGCCGCCCGAAACGCGGGTCTCGGTGGACAGTCTGGCCCGGGAATTGGGGGTGTCGCAGACCCCAATCCGCGAAGCCCTGTCCATGCTGGAAGCCAATGGCCTGGTCAGCAAACGCCATTTTGCCGGCTACATGACCTCGGCCCGCATGGACCGGGCGCAGTTGGACGAATTGTTCGAGTTTCGCCTGTTGGTGGAGCCCTATGCCGCGCGCAAGGCCGCCCAAGGCATGGGTGAAAGCGATATGGCGGCGCTGACCAGTGGCGAAGAGGCCAGCTCGCACGACGCCTTTGCCGATATGGATACCGCGTTTCACCGCTTGATCGCGCAAGGCGCGGGCAATCATCTGATCGCGGACTCGCTGGCGCGTTTGCATATCCATGTGCATATTTTCCGCTCCTGTTTTCGCCGCGAGATCACGGAAGAAGCGGTGCATGAGCATGACACGATCATCGCGGCCATTCGCGCGCGGAACGGCGCAAAGGCCGAGGCTGCGATGCGCGGCCATATCGAGCGCAGCTATGGAAGGCTGCGGGATTTTATAAAAGAGTGATCCTTACTTTTCGGCGGGGTTTCGCAAGAGTAAGGAATCAGATGCTGTTTTCCCAATGCGCGCAGGCAAAATCGAATCCCCGATTCGTTGGAAGCTCTGTTCGGCGCCCGATTAATGCGTCGGAGCGGTGCAATTTAACGCATGGGCATTTTCTGTGGCGGTCGCGGACCCGTTTGTCATGAATCGTTCAAAAACCATGATATTGAACGGTATTACCGAGATCATGTTGCATCGCACAAAATCCCCACATCTCTATTCGGCGTGGCAATAATGTGACGTTCGGCTTTTTCCGAGCAGTGCCGGGCCGATTTTATGGAATATTCTCTCGCGTGGCGGCGCGAACGTCTGCTATCCAGCCCCGCGAAGACCGGCATTACGCCGGTAGAACAACGTCCAGGGGGACTATTCCTATGATTTACGGTTTGACCAAGACCCGCGTGCGTCTGGCTGGCGGTGCCGCCATTTTGGCGTTGAGCGCCGGCGCCGCCCTGGCGCAGCAGCCGGCCGAGAATGTGGAATCGGTCGTTGTCAGCGGATCGCGCATTTCGATCGGCGGTTTTGAAGCGCCGACCCCGGTGACGGTGGTGGATACCGAAAAGCTGCAGAGCAACGCTTACGGCCACATCGCCGAATCGGTACGGCAATTGCCCATGGTCAACGGTAATCCGACCTCCTTCGGCGCCTCGCAGGGCGGTGCCGCGCCGGGCAATGCGGGCGCGAACATCCTCGGTCTGCGCAATCTCGGCGGCAACCGTACGCTGACTCTGTTCGACGGCCAGCGCGTCGTGAACTCCAACCTGACCGGCGGCGTGGACACCACGACGTTGCCCAGCGCCATCATCTCCCGCGTGGATGTGGTCACCGGCGGTGCTTCGGCCGCCTGGGGCTCCGACGCGGTGGCCGGCGTCATCAATTTCGTGATCGACAAGAATTTCGTCGGCTTCAAAGGATCGGTGCAGGGCGGCGAGACCACAAGCGGCCTTGTCCGCTCCATTTCCGCGGACGCGGTCTGGGGCAGCAATTTCTTCGGCGACCGCGGCCATCTGGAGTTGGCGTTCAGCTATAACAAGCGTCCCGACACCGTCCTGCTGACGGAACAAAAATGGTATCGCGGCACCTATGCGGTCACGAACACGGCCCCGGGTGCCGGCACCAGCAACGCCAACCCCCAATTCGTCCTCGCCGACCATGTCGGTCTGGCGCATAGGACCCAGGGCGGCCTGATCCTTTCCAGCACCGCCGGCAGCGGGACGGTCGGCGTCGGCGGCGTCACGGCTCTTGCGCCAGCCAATGCCCTGCGTGGCATCAGGTTCGTTCAGGACGGCAGGATAGAGCAGGTGAATTTCGGCAATATCACCGGCGGTAACATTTCCAATGGCGGGACACTGACCGACGCTGACAGCGAAGCACGCTGGCAGACCATCGGCGGCCCCAACACCACCTACACCCTGTTCGCCCACGGCTCGTACAAGCTGACCGATACGATCAAGGCCTCCGTGCAGTTGAACTACGGCTATTTCACCGGCAAGGGCGATGCCCAGGCACGAGATCAGGCCGTGACCATCAAGACGGACAATGCCTTCCTTCCGGCCCAGGTCCGTGACCAAATGATCGCCGGCGGGATCACGTCCTTCAGCATGGGCATACTCAACGGCAACAACTTCAATAACAATACCGTCACCGGCGAAAACTATACCAAGCAGGCCGCGGGTTCGCTGGCGCCGGCGACGACCTTCAACCGCCGCCAGATGATGCGCGGCGTTTTCACCCTGGAAGGCTCGCTGGGTGAAGACTGGCTTTGGAACAGCTATGTCTCGCATTCCCAGACGCGCTTTTCGGTCCGCACACTGGGCGTTGCGATCAAAGCCAACCTGACCGCCGCCCAGGACGCGGTGCTTGTCACCCCCGCCAATCGCGGCACGTCCGGCTTCGCCCTGGGCAGCATCGTCTGCCGCTCGTCGCTGACGGGCGCGGTCGTCACCGATGGGAGTCTCGTCAACCGAGTGTCGGCGTCACCGGGCTGCGTTCCTTTGAATATCTTCGGGGAAGGTGTCGCCAGCGCGGCGGCCATCCGCTATGTGACCGGAAACGTCCCCGGAAGGGACCAGCGGAGCTTCGAGAATATGACGCTCACCATGGACGTGTTCGAGGCGTCCATGCAGGGCAAGCTGCCCTGGGCGTTGCCCGCCGGCGACATCACTACCGCCTTCGGGTTCCATTACCGCAAGGAAGCCGGCAAGAATGTGGCCCCCGTAGAAACTGGCAACAATGTGAACCCGCTTTTTCCAACCTCTACAGCCGGGCTTGGCGATAGAGCCGGCTATGCGGTTGGCAACTATGTCAACTTCCCCTCCAGGAACGTGAATGTGCGGGAAGCCTTCCTGGAAGTTGACGTCCCGATCCTGAAGGACACCTTCGTGCAGTCGTTGGACTTCAACGCCGCCGGTCGCATAACCGACTATTCCACCTCCGGCCTGGTCGAGACCTGGAAGCTGGGCTTCACCAGCCAGGTCATCGAAGACATCAAGCTGCGCGCCACCTGGTCGGTGGATATCCGCGCCCCTACGATCAATGAACTGTTCGGGGTCTCCAACAATACCGGGGCATTCAGAGATCCCAGAACTCCCACCGCAGCAACCGTCACCGTGGTCCGCCAAGACCGTGGTAATCCCACGCTTTCGCCTGAAACCGCGCGCACCATCACCGGCGGCATCGTGCTGACGCCGCGCTGGATTCCAGGATTCACCTTCTCCCTGGACTGGTACGATATCACCCTCACGGGCCAGGTCGGCCTCCTCGATATCAACAATTTTTACTTCCCAGCCTGCAGGGTCGATACGGGGAATCTCAGCAACCCAGTGTGTTCCGTATATGACTTCGTCGGGGCTGGCGGGGGCCCGTTCGGCCAAATCACGCGCGTCAATCTCAATCTCAACTCGACCTACACCAACGGCATGGATCTCCAGGCCAACTATGTCACGGAGGTGTGGGACAACGATACATTGACGCTGTCCTTCGCTGCCACCTTTATGAACGAGATCACGGCGAGAGACTTTGGCTCGTCCACCCCCGACAGCTATGCCGGCACGCTGGGCGGCTTGGACGCGGATAACTCCACAGGCAGGCCGAAATGGAATGGAACGGTGTCGGCGAACTACAAAACCGGCCCCATCTCCCTCACAACCCAGGTGCGCTGGTTCGGCAGCGCCATTCTCAACAATGCCATCAACACCGGCAACCGGGCGCCCGCGGCGGACCGGTTCCTGGTCTCGGACGACGTGGCCCAGATCGATCCGACCGCCTATCTGGATCTGCGCGCGTCCTATGACTTGGACGATAACTGGCAATTCTTCGCTGCCGTGGACAATGTTCTGAACATACCTCCGGTGATGGTGCCGGCCCATAACAGTGACGTCCAGAACAATGGTGGTCCCATCCACTCGGTCAACCGATACGACTATCTGGGCCGCGA
>DATEEB010000250.1:0-14108 GCA_035281345.1 Rhizomicrobium sp.
TAGGACATTTCCCAAGGAAATCCCGGTTTTTCCCAGAGGTTTACGAAGGCGTTTGGACGCCGCGGCTTTACCGGCGGCTCCACTTCTTTATAAGCGCCGCATGGGCCCCAAGGATTTCCGCAAGGATCGCCGTCATTTTTACCCCAAACCTGCTGGAAAAGGCCCGGAAAAACCGGGCCGGCCGGCCGGAACGCCGCCAAGCCGGCGCGAAACGGGCGGCGAATGGCTCTATGGCCTGCATGCGGTCCAGGCCGCCCTGGCCAACCCTCACCGCAAACTGGGCCAGGCCGTGTTAACCCCCCGGGCCATCGAGACTTTGGGCGAAAAACTGCTCAAACGGGTAACGGTCGAAACCTTGGACCCCGGCGCCATCGACCGGCTGCTCCCCCCCGGCGCGGTTCATCAGGGAGCGGCCCTGGAAGCCTGGCCACTCAAGTCCCGCGACCTGGACGACATTCTGGCCGAACCGGGCACCGATGGCCGCAGAGTCGTCTTGGTCCTAGACCAATTGTCCGACCCTCACAATGTCGGGGCTATTTTGCGAACCGCCGCCGCTTTCGGGGTCACCGCGGTGGTGGTGCAGGACCGCCACGCCCCACCGCAATCCGGCGCTTTGGCCAAGGCGGCTTCCGGCGCCCTCGACCTCATCCCGTATGTCGAAGTGGTCAATATCGCCCGCACCCTGGACCAATTGGCGGAGCGAGGCTTCTGGCGCATCGCGCTGGCGGGTGACGGCGACGCCAGTTTGGCCGAGGCAGCGCCATCCGGCGATGTCGCCTTGGTGCTGGGTTCGGAAGGCGCCGGCATCCGCAGGCTGGTGCGCGAACACTGCGAGGCATCCGCCTTCATTCCGATTTCCAAGACCGTGGAGAGTCTCAACGTCTCCAACGCCGCGGCGATCGCGCTGTACGAGCTGCGGCGTTCCTGATGGCCGCTCAGCGCGGCAAGGAATTTCCACAGGATAGTATTTCAGCTCAAAAGAGCGCGGCGTCCCCGCCATAATCCTCGATCATCACCAGCACGCGATAGCCATCGGCAAGCTTCAACGCGCCCGTGTCATTGCTGAGAAAAACCCCGCGATTGCTGGTGCCATTGGTTTGATGTGCCGGGCGCGGCGCTTCCCCGCGATAGCTTTGCACCAAACCGTAAAGGGTCGCCGCATTTTCCGGCGCCAGATGCACACACCCGCCGCTGGCCCGGCTGCCCAACTTGGCGATGTCCTTTCCGGACGCGGCATGAATCGCCAGACCCGTTCGCTTGCCTTTGTAAGTCCAGTCGAAAAACATGGCGTGGGGCATGTCCTGATCCCAATTTTGGGAATGGTAGCTCGGGTACATGCGATGCCGGTCCAGCATATAAAAACCAGCCGGGGTCGCCGTCACGACATGCCGGCCCCGCGCATTGACCTCCGGCTTTTCGCGTCCTGTCGACGCGGCCCAAGCGAAGACCGGATTCAATACGCCGTCCGGCAGCTTTTGATAGATATGCATGCGCTGCGCCAGGGGGCCGCGTTCGGCCTTGCTGACATAGACGAACAGATCGAAATGCCGGCGCATTTGCGGCGTCAGTCCGGCCGCAAGACGCGCCGCGGAAATCTCGCCATGCTGGAAAATCCTTTGCGGCTTGGGCAGCGGCCGCAGGTCCGGCAGCAGCGTCATGCGGACGGACGCTGGCACGGAATGGCCGGTCAGCACGGCAGTCACGGCGACAACCGTCATCGCGGTGAAAGCAGCAAAGTGCCGGACATCAAGCATAGGGACCGGTTTTTACGAGACGCCTGACTATAGCCAAGGCGGAAAATTCTGTCCCGGTCCCGGCGGTTAACCAATCGCCCGGTCAGCTCTCGCCGAACTTGCCCGACTTGGCCCAGCCGCGCGGCACAATGCGGCCCGCTTGCGCCCGCTCGCCGCGCCAATCCTTAAGCTCGGATGCTTCGAACAGACGGCCATTTTCGTCCTTCAGCCCGTCCTTCCAAACAAAGCTGACGGCATCGGCCAGCCCGCCATCCTTGTAGCGCTGCAGATAGACGCCCTGCCCGCGGCCCAGTTCGGGAACTTCTTCCCGCTTGAAGATCAGAAGTTTCCTATTCTCGCCCACCACCGCGATCATATCGCCGGCCGCGGGGCGGCATGACACCGCTTCCACGCCCGGCTTGATATTCATCACCGACTTGCCCTTCTTGGTCATCGCCACGGCATCGTCCTCAGCGGTGATGAAACCATGGCCGCTGGTGGCGGCCACCAGCAACTTGCGGCCCGGCACATGCGTGAACATCGCAACGATGTCGGCTTCCGGCGGCAGATCGATGAAGCTGCGGATGGCCTCGCCATTGCCGCGACCGCCCGGCAGCTTGGAGCCGTCCAGGGTAAAGAAGCGGCCATCGGTTGAGAGCAGCATGATCTGGTCGGTGGTCTGGGCATGGAACCAGAACCGGGCGCGGTCGCCTTCGCGATATTTGTCGTCACCCGATTGTTCCTGATGTCCCTTCAAGGCGCGCAGCCAGCCCTTGGCGGAGCAAACCACCGTGATGGGTTCGCGCTCGACCCTGTTGGCGTGTTCCTCGACATGGCTCGCCAGCGCGGTCATTTCGGCCACCTCCGCGGCCTTGGCGATTTCGGTGCGGCGCTTACCAAGCACGGTCTTGAGGCCGAACTGGGCGTCAATGGCCTTCAATTCCTCGATCAACTTTTCCGATTTGAGCTTTTCCGATCCCATCAGCCGGGTCAGTTCCTTGCGTTCCTTGGTGAGCGCGTCGTGCTCGCCGCGGATTTCCATTTCCTCCAGCTTGCGCAGCGACCGGAGCCGCATATTGAGAATGGCGTCGGCCTGCACCTCATTCAGCGAGAAGGCCTTCATCAGCTTGGGCTTGGGCTCATCCTCGGTGCGGATGATCTTGATGACTTTGTCCAGATTCAGGAAAACGGCGAGATAGCCTTCCAGCACCTCCAGCCGGGCGCGGATCTTTTCCAGCCGGAAGGTGGAGCGCCGCTCCAAAACCTCGCGCCGGTGCGCCGCGAAAGCGGCCAGCACCTCTTTCAGGCCCATCACCTTGGGCACCAGGCCTTTGTCCAGCACCGTCATGTTCAAGGGGAGACGGGCTTCCAGATCGCTGGCGCGGAACAGCTGTTCCATCAGGATTTCCGGCTCCACCGCGCGGCTCTTGGGCGTCAAGACGATGCGGATGTCTTCGGCGCTTTCATCATGGATATCATCCAGCAGCGGCAGCTTCTTCTGCTCCAAAAGCTCGGCGATGCGCTCGATCAGTTTGGATTTCTGCACTTGATAGGGAATTTCGGTGACGACGATCTGCCAGGCGCCACGCGTACCTTCTTCCTTTTCCCAGCGCGCCCGCACCCGAAAACTGCCGCGCCCGGTCTTATAGGCTTCGGCAATAGAGGCCTGCTCCTCGACCAGGATGCCGCCGGTGGGAAAATCTGGTCCCCGGACAAATTTCAGCAGACTGCGGTCCTGGATGGCCGGATTGTCGATCAAGGCCATGGTAGCGGCGCAAAGTTCGCCCAGATTGTGCGGCGGAATGGACGTGGCCATGCCCACCGCGATGCCGTTGGAGCCATTGGCCAACAGATTGGGGAACGCCGCCGGAAGCACCACCGGTTCCTGGGTTTCCCCGTCATAGGTGGTGCGGAAATCCACCGCATCTTCGTCCAGCCCGGCCAGAAGCGCGCCGGCCGCTGGCGTCAAGCGGCTTTCGGTGTAGCGCATGGCGGCGGCGTTATCGCCGTCGATATTGCCGAAATTGCCCTGACCATCCACCAGCGGGTAGCGCACGGAAAATTCCTGCGCCAGCCGTACCAGGGCATCGTAGATCGCCTGGTCGCCATGGGGATGGAAACTGCCCATCACATCGCCCACCACCTTGGCGGATTTCTTGAACGCGGAGTCCGGATCCAGCCGCAGCAGCCGCATGCCGTAGAGGATGCGGCGATGCACCGGTTTCAGGCCATCGCGCACATCCGGCAGGGCGCGCTGGGTGATGGTGGACAAGGCATAGGCCAGATAGCGCTCGGCCAGCGCCTTGCTCAGGGGCTCGGAACGGATTTCGTCGGGAACGGCAACCATAAATCTGCTTCTATTCTGATTCGCGCCAATTCAGGGGTTCGGCACGACCCTGTCCGACTGTATTCTGGCCAACTGCATTCTGGCGGGCGGCATCTCCTTGCCATGGGGCCGCAAGACCCGCTCCAGCAGAAAATACCCGGTCAGCGCCAAACCATCGGCGATGTCCTGGGCTGTGGGCTCGGCGTTTCTGGCCTCCAGCAGGAATTGCGGCAGTTGGAACAGACGGCGAGCATAGATGCCGGCCCCATCGCGCGACACGGCGCGTCCGGTTTTTGGGGAAACATAGCCCAGATCGTCCTTGACGCCGGTCGCGGCACATTCGTTCAAATCCAGCCCAAAACCCAGGGCTTCCAACAAGCCTGCTTCCCACCGCACATAGAGCGGCAGCCAGTGCGCGGCGTCATGAGCGACCATGGCATCCAACAAGATCTCCCCGCTCAGAAACACCGCTTCATGCGCCTCGCGCTCGGGCATGGCTGTGCTGGCAACGGCGGTAAAAGCATTCAATCCGGCAAGCGCCTCGCGGCTGTCCATCAATTCGCCCGCCCGCGCCCGCGCCAGCTCGCAGGTGAAACTGCCCAGATGTTCCTCAAGCCTGGCCCGCCACTGCACATGCACGCCATTGCCCGGCTGCAAGGCCGGTTTCACCCGCCGAGAGGCGCCGCCGCGCACCAAACCGGCATGGCGGCCATGGTTACGGGTCAATAGATCTAGGATCGCGCCATTTTCGCCATGGGCGCGGGACGACAGCACAATGGCGTCATCATTCCATTCCATTCCTTAGAACCTGTCATCCCGGCCAGCGTAGCGTAGCGAAGCGCGAGCCGGGATCCATAGCAACGCCGGAATCCAACGAAAGTTGGATCCCGGATAGCCGCATGCCGCGGCTTCCGGGATGACAAATTTATTATTCATTGGGATAGTCCAGCCCGATTTCCTTGTAGTGCTCGCTGTTTTCGGCCCAATCCTCGCGCACTTTCACGAACAGGAACAAATGCACGCGGCGCCCGAAGAGCGTCTCCAATTCCTCGCGCGCCAGGGCGCCGATGGTCTTGATGGTGGCGCCGCCCTTGCCCAGGACGATGGCTTTCTGGCCCTCACGCTGGACATAGATCACCTGGTCGATCTTGACCGAACCGTCGCGGCGCTCTTCCCATTTTTCGGTCTCGACCGCGCTGGCATAGGGCAATTCGTCATGCAGGCGCAGATAGATTTTCTCGCGCGTCACTTCGGCCGCCAGCAGCCGCGAGGGAATGTCCGCCGCCTGGTCCGCGGGATAAAGCCACGGCCCTGACGGCATCCGCGCCGCCACCCACGCCGCCACATCGGCGACGCCTTCGCCCTTCAGGGCCGAGATCAGAAATATGTCTTCGAAGATGCCTTCGGCACGGAAATTTTCCACCAGCGGCAACAGATCGG
The DNA here is from genome assembly GCA_035281345.1 of Rhizomicrobium sp. GTDB lineage: Bacteria > Pseudomonadota > Alphaproteobacteria > Micropepsales > Micropepsaceae > Rhizomicrobium. The sequence continues at coordinate 5,500 of DATEEB010000250.1, forward strand.
TGCGCTTCATGCCGTCGATCTTGTTGAGGATCAGCGCCTTCTTTTTGGCCTTACCGTCCTTCAAGCCTTCTAGGATGCCGCGCGTGTCGCGGGCGCCCAGGCTGGTTGCGTCCGTCGCCAGATCGGCGGCATCGACAATCAAAAGCACCGCATCGGCGTCTTCCGCCCCCGCCCAGGCAGACGTCACCATGGCGCGGTCCAGGCGCCGGCGCGGGCGAAAGATTCCCGGCGTGTCCACGAACACGATCTGGGTTTCGCCGGCCATCGCGATGCCGCGCACCGGCATGCGCGTGGTCTGAACCTTGGGGCTGACAATGGCAACCTTCGAGCCGACCAGCGCGTTGATCAGCGTGGATTTTCCCGCATTGGGGGCGCCGATGATGGCGGCAAAGCCGCAGCGCGTGGTCATGCGCCATCCTTGGGCGCGACAATGGCCAGCAGCTTGGCCGCCGCGTCCTGTTCAGCCTGACGCTTGGAGCCGCCCTCGCCCGTCACCGGATCAAAACCTTTGACCTCTGCTTGAACGACAAAATAAGGGGCGTGATCCGGCCCGGCTTGCGACTGCAAGCTATAGACCGGCGCGGCGGAGCTCTTGCCCCGCGCTTGCGCCCATTCCTGCAACCGGGTCTTGGCGTCGCGGATATCGGCGCTGGAATCGGAAAACATGGTTTCCCAATATCGTTCGATGAAAGCGCGCGCCGCCTCCATGCCGCCGTCCAGATAAAGCGCGGCGATCACCGCCTCGCAGGCGCTACCCATGATAGGTCCGCGCGCCCGCCCGCCCGCGCTTTCCGAACGGGTCAACAGCAAATGTTCCCATAGCCCGATATCCTCGCCCACCTTGGCGCAGGTTTCCCAGCGCACCAAGGCATGGACCCGGCGGGTCAAGGCGCCTTCGTCTTCGTGCGGATAACGGTGATACAGGGTTTGCGACACCACCAGCGCCAGAACCCGGTCGCCCAGAAATTCCAGCCGCTCATTGGAATGCGCCGAATTGGCTCCGGCATGGGTCAAAGCGCGCGCCAAAAGCGCCTGATCCTTAAACCGGTATCCGAGCTTTTCGGAAAGCGCCTCGCTCAAGATGTCATTTCACGAACGTCAGGATGCGCGAATAGCGGATGGCGAAGGGCCATTTCCAAACTTCCCACCAGCGCGCCGAACCGTCGGTGGAGAAGAAGCGGAACAGCGCTCTGCCTTCCAGATTCTCCGCCGGGACAAAACCGACATCCGCCCGGCTATCCTCGCTGTTGTCGCGATTATCGCCCATCATGAAATAATGGCCGGGGGGCACCACAAACAGTTCGGTATTGTCCAGCGGGCCATCGGTATACTTGTCGAGCGTGACATAGCTTTTGCCACCCGGCAGGGTTTCGCGATACTGCCGCCAACTTCCCTCCCGGCCGTCCAGGTTGCCGGCATAGTCGTCGACGCGCTCGCGCTCGACCGGCTTGCCGTTCAGATAGAGCATATTGTTGATCATCTGAATTTTGTCGCCCGGCAGCCCGATCACCCGCTTGATGAAGTCGGTGGAATTGTCCTTAGGGTATTTGAACACCACCACATCGCCGCGGGCCGGCGCGCTGCCCATGAAGCGGCCGTGCATTTTGTCACCCAACGGCCCGGCGCCGAAGGGAAAGGTATAGCGGCTGTAACCGTAAGCGTATTTCTCCACGAACAGGTAATCGCCGATCAGCAGGGTATTTTCCATCGAGCCCGAGGGAATGTTGAAGGGCTGGAACAGGAAGGTGCGGATCACCAAGGCGATCAGGCCGGCATAGACCACCGTCTTGACCAGTTCCCCCCAGGATTCGCCCTGTTGCGGCTTGGCTTGCATGTCGGTATCCGTCATTTGTTCTGTCCGATTTTCCGGCCGATTTTCCAGCCGATTTTCTGGGGGCGACAAGAAGGGGGCCAAGGCCCCGCTGTCAAGGATTTCGCCATTTAATCTTTAATCGCTGTCCGGCACCGCCGAGATGATCACGATGGCCTGGGCATGCGGAAAATCATCGGTGATGGTCAGGTCAATTTGCGGGCGATACCCCGCCGGGGTGATTTTTTCCAGCCTTTTCAGGGCTCCGCCGGTCAAGGCCATGGTGGGCTTGCCGCCCGGCAGGTTCACCACCCCCATATCGCGCCAATAGACGCCATGGTTCAGCCCGGTTCCCAACGCCTTGGCGCAGGCCTCCTTGGCGGCAAAGCGTTTGGCATAGGAGGCCGCCCGCTGCGCCCGCCGGTCAGACTTGGCGCGTTCGATGTCGGTGTAAACCCGGCTCAAGAATCGCTCGCCATGCGTTGCGATGGTCTTTTCGATGCGGCGAATATCGATCAGGTCATTTCCTAAGCCGAGGATCATCGCGCCAGACCGGTCAACTCGATTCCAAAGCCGGGATATTCCCGGGTGATCACGCCCTCCACCACCTTGCGGGACGGAAGCGCGCCGGGTTTTTTGATGGCGGTAGTGACGGGAGCCTGCAGCGCGGTGTTGGCGATGATAAACCCGTTGCGGTCACGGCCGAAATCGCACACCAGTTTGGCGCCTTGCAGCGCCGACAAGGGCAAAAGATAAAAGGCATCCTCGCGGTTGGAACCGAACACCCGTGCCGCGACCGAGTCCTTGGCGACCGCCCGGCGCATATGCCCCAACTGGCGCAGCACCGTGCGCGCGCCATTGGGACGCAGCAGATAGACCCGGGCCAAGGGTAATTCTTCCCTATTCCAGGTCATGGCGCTGATCAGCAAGATACCGTGACCGTTCAGTTGCCGGAACTCCCTGACGCCGCGCGGATAGACAATGTCGAACGGCACATGACGTTCGATCCGGGCCTGGGGAAATTTCTGGCGCATACGGAAAGCGGAGATTTGAACGCTCCGGTCGAAACTGGAGAGCGACACAACACCCTTCTCGCTGGTAGGTTCGGCCACCAGATGCCGGGCCTCCTCCTCGGACGCCATATCCGGCTTTTTCTCCGAAATTTTTTCGGGTGGTTTTTCCGGCGCCGTGCCGGGCGCCGCCAACGCAGCCCCAGGCAGCAACCAAACCAGCGCGAAAAAAAGAGAGGCTTTTTTCATGCGCGGGCCTCGTCCATCAAAGCGCGCATCTTGCGGATGGAAGTTTCCAGGCCGACGAACATCGCCTCTCCCATCAAAAAATGGCCGATATTCAATTCGCGAATCTGAGGTATGGCGGCAATCGGTGTAACATTATCATATGTCAGGCCATGACCGGCGTGAATCTCCAGGCCGATACTGTCCCCATAGGCCGCGGCCTCGCGGATTTTCGCGAGCAACGCCGCGCGCTCCGCTGCAGAGGCATGGGCATAGGCGCCGGTATGCAGCTCCACCACCGGGGCGCCCAAAGATTGGGATGCCTCCAACTGGCGGCGGTCCGGCTCAATGAACATCGAGACGCGGATGCGCGCCGCACCCAAGGCCGCGACAATAGGCTTGAGGCGATTATGCTGGCCCGCCGCATCTATCCCGCCCTCGGTGGTGCGCTCCTCGCGCTTTTCCGGCACGATGCAGGCCGCATGAGGCCTCGCCTTGAGCGCGATGGCGGCCATTTCGTCGGTCGCCGCAATTTCCAGATTAAGGGGAATGGTCAGCGCCTTGGTCAGCCTTTCGATATCACCATCGGAAATATGGCGGCGATCTTCGCGCAGGTGCGCGGTGATGCCATCGGCGCCCGCACTGGCTGCCAGGATAGCCGCCCGCACCGGATCGGGATTGTCGCCGCCGCGCGCATTTCGCACCGTGGCGACGTGATCGATGTTGACACCGAGGCGCAATTTACCCACCGCGCACCATTCCAATCCCCCCTCCCCTTGCGGGAGGGGGCGAGACGGTTGCGCGAAGCGCAAACGGATCGGGGGAGGGGGAATGCGGCAACATACCCCTCCCCCAAATGTTTTTCGCTTCGCTCAAAACATTTGCCCCCTCCCGCAAGGGGAGGGGGAAAAAAGCGCCGCGCACCGTGGCGACGTGATCGATGTTGACGCCGAGACGGAGCTGACTCATTGCCAACCTTTTACTGCGATCTCCAAACCCATCAACACCACAATCAAAAAGCTCATTGCCATATTCGGCAGTATAAAGCTCAGAACCAGGCCAGCAGTTTTCATGGTGTAGCGAAAAGAGTTACTCCACCAGCCCAGAAAGTAGGTCCAAAGGAGCAAAGCGACAATTTCAATCGGCAACGCAGTAACCATCGGCAAAACGAAGGCGTATGCGATATCGAAAAGCATGCAGGCAGCGATTGCCGTAGCAGAGAACTTTGCCAATGCCCGACCATCAAAGATTTGAACATCAGCCGCGGAGGTCACGCCAGCCCTCTGCTCCCCGGCTTGACGGCGGGTTTGCCCCGCAAGTGTGGCGGCAGCTTGTCGGGTGCCCACGCCTTCACCTTCCATTCCGCCAGCGCGATCAGCGGCACGCCCACCTTGGCGCTGCCGCCGGACCGATCAATCAGGCAGCAAGCGGCCACGACTTTGGCGCCCATCTTCTTGATCGCGGCGATGCATTCGCGCGACGACACGCCGGTGGAAATAATGTCCTCCACCATCAGGACCTTCTGGCCTTTTTTCAGGCTGAAGTTGCGGCGCAGTTGGAATTCGCCGTCCACCCGTTCGACATACATAGCGGGCAGGCCCAGTTGGCGGCCCATCTCATAGCCCGGCACGATGCCGCCCACGGCAGGGGAGACGATGGCGGTGATCTCGTCCGTGATTTCCTTTTTTACTTTGGCGGCCAGTGCCTTGCACAGCTTGGCGGTGCGCTTGGCGTCCTGGAACACCAGCGCCTTTTGCAGGAACTTGTCGGAATGCAGTCCGCTGGACAGGATGAAATGGCCTTCCAGCAGGGCGCCGGATTTTTTGAATTCGTTCAGAACTTGTTCGACGTTCATAACTTTTCTAACTCACCATGGGCGGCCTTGAGCCGCCCATCCAGGGGGGGCAAGCACCGTTGTTTGTAACTCTGGATGGCCGGCCCCTCTTCCTATTGGAAATGGGCCCGGCCATGGAGAGGTTCACTGCACCGTCTCCGCTTCGCGCACGCGGTCGACCGATTCGACCGCATCCGATACCCGTAGCGCGCCCAGGATGTTCTGCAAATGCGCCACGTCGCGCACTTCCACATCCACGATGAACTCGAAATAAAGCGGATTGCGGTCGGTCACTTTCATGTTGAAAATATTGCCGCCATTGGCGGCGATTGCCGCCATCGCCTTGGCCAGCGAGCCGGGCTCATTCTTCACCCGCACCTGAATGCGCGCCACCGACAGGCCCATATCCGAGGCGCCCTGCCCCCAGCCCACATCCAGCCAATTGTTCATGTCATGGGCCTTGTCCAGTTCGGCGCAGTCGATGGTGTGGATCACCAATCCCCCGCCCGGGCTGTTGAGGCCCACAATGCGGTCGCCCGGCAAAGGATGGCAGCATTGACCCAAGGTATAGGAAATGCCGCGGGTCAGCCCGCGAATGGAGATCGGCTTGACCTCACCCGGCACGGTTTTCTTGGCCGTCTTACCTGCGCGCTTGAGCTCGGGAAACACGGCCTGCAACACTTCGTCCCCGCGCAGCGCACCGCGCCCCACATCGGCATAGACATCTTCGGCCTTGGACAGGCGCAAGATCTTGGCGACTTCCTCCACCGCCTTCTCGGTCAGCTCGCGGCCCTCATCGGCAAAGGTCTTTTCCAGAATTTTGCGTCCGAAGCGGACATGCTCGTCGCGCTGCGCATGGCGCAGGAAACGGCGGATTTCGGCGCGGGCCCGCCCCGTCACCACGAATTGTTCCCACATGGGCGAGGGCGCGCTATCGCGCATGGTGATGATTTCCACCTGGTCGCCATTGTTGAGCGGGGTATGCAACGGCACATGATTGCCGTTGATCTTGGCGCCCACCGCGCTGTTGCCCAGATCGGTGTGCACCGCATAGGCAAAATCGATCGGGGTGGCGCCGCGCGGCAGGGAAATCAGAGACCCCTTGGGCGTGAAGCAGAAGACCTGATCCTGATACATGGCCAGGCGCGAATGCTCCAGCACCTCTTCGGCGCTGTCGCCGCGCTCCAAAAGATCGACCATGTCGCGCAGCCAGCCATAGGTCACGCTATCGTCCTTGTCCGCCCCACCATTGGATTGCGGCACATGCTCGCGGTAGCGCCAATGGGCGGCGACGCCACGTTCGGCGATATCGTGCATGTCCTGGGTGCGGATCTGAATCTCGACGCGCTGCTTTTCCGGCCCGATCACCGTGGTGTGGATGCTGCGGTACCCGTTGGGCTTGGGCGTGGAGATGAAATCCTTGAAACGGTCCGGAACCATCTGCCAGCTGGTATGGATGCAACCCAGCGCGGCGTAGCAATCTCCCACCGAACCCACGATCACCCGGAATCCGAAAATATCGGACAGTTGTTCGAAACTCAGTTTTTTGGTTTGCAGCTTGCGCCAAATCGAAAAAGGCCGCTTGCCCCGGCCATAGACCCAGGCTTCCATACCATGCTCGGCCAGACGGCGCTTGATCTGGTCGGCGATGCGGCCCACCCGGTCGCCGCCTACCATATCCAGCCGCGCAAAATGTGTGACAATGGAATTGCGCGCTTCCGGATCCAGTTCGGCAAAGGCCAGATCTTCCAGCTCCTCGCGCATATTCTGCATGCCGATGCGCCCCGCCAGCGGGGCATAAATGTCCACCGTCTCCTGCGCGATGCGGCGGCGCTTGTCGGGTTTTTCGATGTAACCGAGCGTGCGCATATTGTGCAGACGGTCGGCCAGCTTGACGAGCAGCACCCGGATATCGCTGGTGATGGCCAGCATCAGCTTGCGGAAATTTTCCGCCTGCTTGGTGCGTTCGGAGAAGACTTCCAGTTGCGACAGCTTGGTGACGCCGTCCACCAGGTTGGCGATCTCCTCGCCAAATTTTTCCTGGATGTCCTCATAGGTGACCAGCGTGTCTTCGATCGTGTCGTGCAACAGCGCCGTCACGATGGTGGGCACATCCAGCTTGAGATCGGTCAGAATGGCGGCGACTTCCAGCGGATGGGCGAAGTAGGGATCGCCGGAGGCGCGGAACTGCTTGCCATGGGCCGTCATGGCATAGACATAGGCCTTGTTGAGAACCGCCTCGTCAGCGCTAGGATCGTAGGCCAGGACCCGTTCCACCAGATCGGTCTGGCGCATCAGCCGGCGGCGGCCACGCGCGGGCATGGCCGCCGGCACAGGGACGGCAGCAGGATTCGCGGCTTTGGCGGCCGCGCTTTCCGGGACCGGGCTACTCATAGGTCCGATTATATAGGAACTTCCGTGTATTGCCTTAACGGAAGAGGGCAAAAAGGCGGAAATCCGAGCTTGCGCCCCTGCCGCTCGCCCAAGCAGGCTTAGCTTTTCATGGCGAAGCGGCAGCGAGCGCTGGAAAAGCGCGCTCATCTTCGAGCGGAGCGAGGGAGGCGCGGCGTCGCTGTGCGGGACTGCGCTGCCGCTCGCTCAAGCTCGCGGCGTTCGCCCCGCGAAACGGTCCACTGGACCGTTTCGTCAGACGGGGCTCACTCCTCGTAGTCCGCTTCTGGCTCCGGCTGCGGTTCGGCCCGGCGCTGCGCTTCGGTGGTCAACGCCCGCAGTAGCTCTTCTTCGGTCACCTGGCGATGCGAGGGATCCTCGCGGTCGTCGGTCTCGGGACGCGCCTCTTCCGGCTCGTCCACTTCCGCATGCTTTTGCAGCGAGCGGATATAATCTTCCTTGGCTTCATCCGGCTTGATCAGCCTCGCTGCGATCTCGCGCAAGGCCACCACCGGGTTCTTGTCGCGGTCGCGTTCCAGCATGGGCTCGGCCCCGCCCGACAATTGGCGGGCCCGGAACCCGGCCGTCAGGACCAGATCAAAGCGGTTGGGGATCTTGTCGACGCAATCTTCGACCGTGACGCGGGCCATGGAAGTCCTTTGGTTACAAACGGTTAGTGACCCGAAAGCCGCAGACTCTCAGGGAGAGGCCGGGGAAATAACAGAAAAAGCCGCAGAATGCGAGCCCGGCCTTATACCGGCCTGACGGTTTCCTGGCTGCCCGGCAGAGCAGCCAATAATTCGGTCACCGCCTTGCCCGTCACCGGATGCTTCCATCGGGGTGCAACTTCGGCCAAGGGCACCAGCACAAAAGTGCGTTCGGCGATCCGGGGATGCGGCAGGATCGGGCCTTGCGCCATCACCTGGCCGTCATAGTCCAGCAGATCGATATCCAGAGAGCGCGGCGCATTGGGCACGGAACGCAAGCGCCCGAACTCAGTTTCCACAGCATGCAAAAGCGCCAAAAGTTCAACGGGTTGAAGCGGGGTTTGAACAGCGGCCACGGCATTAATGAAGACCGGCTGGGAAGGATCGGGCCAGGCCGGGCTCTCATAGAAGGATGAAACAGACAGAATTTGAACGCCGCGTTCCGCCAAGCGGCTAAGGGCGGCACGCAGCGTCACCGCCGGCGGGCCCATGGGGCTGGGCAGGCTGGCGCCTAGCGCGATCAGGATCACGGGCCCGTGCCGGACGATAAGGCGCGCCGCCCTTCAGGTTTGGAGGTCATATGCTTTTTTATCCATCCGAGAAACTCGCATTGTTCATCGACGGCGCCAACC
>DATEEB010000251.1:0-5118 GCA_035281345.1 Rhizomicrobium sp.
GTTGGGGGCCGATGCCAGCCACGCCTGGTTTTCCGTCTGGGCGCCGCCTTTCGGCTGGGTGGATCTGGACCCCACCAACAATGTGGTGGTGAGCGAAAGTCATGTCACATCGTCCTGGGGCCGCGATTATGGCGATGTCGCACCGGTGGCCGGCATTATCCTGGGTGGCCATGACCATGTGGTGGAGGTGGGCGTGGATGTGGTCCCGGCGGACCAGGCGCATCCCGAACAGCCCCACATTGCCCCCCAGGCCCCGCCGCGATAAGCAGGGCCTCGTGCCGTGGTTTCAATAATTGCTTTTTCGGACGTTTTTCATGACCGGCCTCACCGTGATGGGAATTGCGCTTGCCGCCTCGCTGGCGACCATGACCGGCGGCTTGCTGGCTTTGAAGTTGGCCGGAAAATTGCCGTTGGTCATGGGATTTTCCGCCGGCGCGGTGATCGGCGTCGCCTTTTTCGATCTGGCGCCGGAAGCGTTGGAGGCGGGGAGCGGGCTTTACGCGCCAAGCACTTTGCTGGCCATCGCGGCGCTGGGCTTTTTTCTCTACACGGTGCTGGACCGGCTGGTGGCGCGCCATGACTGCGAAGGCCAAGTCAATCCCACGCGCGGACTTGTGGGGGCGGCAAGTTTTTCCGCTCATAGCGTGCTGGATGGATTTGCGCTGGGCATCGCGTTCCAGGCCAACCATCAGATCGGCTTGATCGTGGCCGCCGCTGTGCTGGCGCATGATTTCGCCGACGGCCTCAACACCGTGAATGTGGTGATGAAGAATGGCGGCACCCGCGCCTTCGCCTTGCGCTGGCTGGCGGTGGATGCGTCTGCGCCGCTCTTGGGAGCCGGTTTGAGTCTGTTGGTGGTGCCCAGCGCCGGGTTGCTGGCGGTTTTGCTGGCCTTGTTCTGCGGTTTCTTTTTGCATATCGGCGCCAGCGGGCTTTTGCCGGAAAGCCATCGCGCCTATCCCCGGCCCTTCACCACTTTCGCGGCTTTGCTGGGCGCTGCGTTTCTGTATGCGGTCACCAGTCTGGTGCGGTGATGTTTGCTGCTATTTAATTTGAGTCAGCAATGGCCGGCCAGAAAAATGCGCGTCTAGATTGTCCAGCACCAATTGGCTCATGGCGCGGCGGGTTTCGCGCGTGGCGCTGCCCACATGCGGCTGAAGCACCACATTGTCCATGGCGAACAGATCGGCGGGCACTTGCGGCTCATGGGCGAATACGTCCAACCCCGCGCCGCCCAAAGCGCCGGATTTGAGCGCGGCGACCAACGCATCCTCATCCACCACCGCCCCGCGCGCCACGTTCACCAGAATGCCGGCGGGACCCAGTGCCTCGATCACATTCTTGTCCACGATCTTCTGGGTTTGCGGCGTCGCCGGAATAATCACCACCAGAAAATCGCTGTCCTTCGCCAGTTCGACCAGGCTCGGATAATGCTTGTAAGGCACATCCGGCACCGGGCGGCGGCTGTGATAGGCGATTTGGCTGTTCATCGCTTCGGCGCGCTTGGCGATTTCCTTGCCGATGCGGCCCATGCCCAAAATGCCCACGCGTTTGCCGCTGGCCTTTTGCGCGAGGGGATATTCACCGCCCAAAGGCCATTTGCCGGCACGCACATAGCGGTCCGACGCCACCAGCCGCCGCGCCGTCATGATCATCAAGCCGATCGCCAGATCGGCGACATCGTCATTCAAAACGTCAGGCGTGTTGGTGACGGGAATGCCTTTGGCACGGGCATACTCCACCGGAATGCCGTCATAACCCACACTGGCGGAGGCGATGATCTCCAGCTTGGTCAGCCGGTCGATCACTTCGGGCGGCGGCCCGGAATGGCCGTTTGTGACACAGGCGCGCACCAGGCCGGCGACCTTGTCCAGATCCGCTTTGGGATGGACGCGGTAGCGCGCCTCCAATTGCGTTTGGATTTCCGGACGCAAGGGTACCAACTGCAAAACATCAATCATAGCTTGCAAGACTCTTCTCTTATGGGGTTATGGGGTTTCCGCCATGGCTTTCATATTGTCCAGCGCTTCCATGAAGCGCTTGGTGCGCTGCTCACGATTGGCGATCTTGGCCTCGTTGGTGCCCAAGGGCGCTTGATCGTAGAATAAGGTGTAAACAATCTTGGATTTGCGGCCGTGCTCCATCGGCTCCACCGCCAAGGTGCCGTGATAGAAAATCGGCGATTCCGGCTGAATCTCCGACGCCTGCTGTGCGTAAGTATAAGAATGGGAGGTGGCGGCGACGATAATCTCATCGGTACGGCCATTGAGGCGGCGATTGGTTCCCACACTGACTTGATTGCCCGACGTCACCACACAGGTCACTTTCAGCCAAGTGGCGATGGCGCAATAGGGACCGATCCGGGTCCAGGTCTGATCGGGCGTGCGGTCCACGATCTTTTCCACCAGGATCGAAGTCCATTCCGGGGCTGCCTGCGCGGGACTGGAAAGGGTCATAAACGCCATTGCTGCGCCTGCGAGAAACCCTGTTTTCATGTTCACCTCCCTCGCATCGCGCGCCGTTTGGTCCCTGATAAAACGCTATCGGCCACCGCGCAACACACCATCAATTGCCTTTGTGACTGGCGGTGTTCATCTACATGAACCCCAGATGAACGCCAAGATGAACGGGCGGTACCGTTTGGCACAGCAAAAATCGGCCTTCTGCGCGCATGCGCGGCTTTTGGCATAGAGCGTAAAGAACTCGTTTGCCGCTTTGCCGCCGTCCGCTGGCAACGCCGCAAAAACAGCGCAACACTTTTGCCCTGGGCGGCGCTGGGGCTGGCCCCTTGCAAAACGGAATGCGAAATGTCGGGGATCGCAAAATTTGCCTTGGCCGCCGCTTGGCTGAATTTGGTTTGCGTGGGAGCTTGGGCGCAAGAACCGTCCGGCGGCCAATGGTTGAAGGACGGCGACTGCGCCCTGTTCAGCGCCGAGGCGCATCCCGGGGACACGGTCCATTGGACCGGCGCGTGCGCGGGCGGGTATGCGTCAGGGTTGGGCACCGCCATCTTCACGCAGGACGGGCGATCCGAAAGTTTCACCGCAAATTTTGTGCGGGGCGCCGTTCCCGACGGTCATGTCATCACCCGCTGGGGTCAGGGGTGGAGCTATGATGGCGAAACCACAGGTGGACGTTTTCACGGGGTCGGCATTTTGACCACCGATGCCGGGGATCATTTTGTCGGCCGGTGGGACAAGGGCAAGATGAACGGGTTCGGCGTGCTGCTGCGCGCCAATGGCGAACGCTATGCGGGCGATTGGAAAGACGACAAGCCGAACGGCAAAGGCGAATTGCGCCGGCTTGATGGCAGCTTGCTGACAGGGACTTTTGTCGATGGCAAACTCACCGCCGCCGAAACCGTAGAGCCCGCCGGACGCGCGCCCGAACGTCTTGGCGAAATCAAACCGCCAGCACGGGCGGCGGAAGCTTCCTATCGTGTCGGCGACTATCCGGGCGAAAACCTGAAGCAAGTTGCGGTCAGACCCTCGGTGGTTCATCCGATCGACGGACCTGCCGATGCCGCTATCCCGTCAGCGGCGCGGGCCGGGCGCCCCCTCGCCGATCCCGGCAATGCCTCCCAATGTTTGACCGTGGACAGCGACGGCCGTCATTGGGGTTTCCGCAATGGTTGTGATTTCGCGGTGCAATTCGCCTATTGCCTGTCCGGTGGCGGCAACAGCATCACCGCCTGCGGCAGCAGCAATGCCGTCACCGCCAGCGCCACCGGCAGTGTCGCCGCCAAAGGCTTCGGCGCGCTGATGCCCGACACCAGCCTGGCCGACAGGGATGCGTCTCACAAGTTCCGCTGGATCGCTTGTGGCGGCGGCTCTGGCGAAGTGGTGGCGCATCTGGATCGTTTCGAGCCACCAGCGGGGCGCTGCGAACGCACACGCACTGCTGCTTTTGTCCATTGAAGAGGATCGCCATGTTGAGAACCGCCTGCGCCGCTCTTCTTGTTCTGGCTGCAATCCGTCCGGCGCTGGCCGCGGACTGCGCCACGCCAAGCGAGGCCGCCGCCCTGAAAACCGCCATTCTGCAACAGCAGTTGATGGTGGCTGCCCTGCAATGCCGCGAATCCGCCGCCTATAATCGCTTCGTGACCGTCTATCGCAACCAATTGCAGTCTTCCGATGCCACTCTCAAAAGCTTCTTCATCCGCAAAAACGCGCGCGGCGAAGCCGGTTATGACAGTTTCAAAACCAAAGCCGCCAATCTTTCGGCCTTGGAACAGGCGCGCAACGGCAGCGCCTTTTGCGCGGGGGCGCATGCTCTATTTGCAGAGGCCTTCGCCCATCGCGGCGACCTGATGAGCCTTGTCGAATCCCGGTCTGCCGCAACCGACATCGGCGGCATTTGCACCCTTCCGGTGCTGGCGCGCGCCGATACAGGAATCAGAGCCGCCGAAAAACCCGCCATCGCGGTCGAGGGCGTGCCGCAATATACTCGGCCAGCGCTTCCGTACCGTCGCCAAGCCACCGCGCCGCAGGCCCGAGACGAGGCGCACGGCGAAGAATCCTACGCCGACGCGCCATCTTTTGCAGAGCCGCCGCGTACCTACCAAGCGCGCAACCGCGGCTATTACGGTTATATGCCCCCCAACTATGGCGAGCCGCCGGCCTGGCGGCCGCAGCCTGGGCGTGACGAACCCGTGCCCGCCTATGGTTGGTATCCGCGCGACGACCGCTGGTAAGCGCTCCGGATTGTGCACCTTGTCGCAGCGGCAAGGCGCGCGGCGGAAAGCTGGATTTGATGCCCTAAACTGGGGCCATGTCCGCGCAACTTGAAATTTCCTTCAAAACCGCCGCGATCCGCGGCCTGTTGGGCCGCTGCCCCTGTTGCGGCCAAGGCAAGCTTTTGTGCAGCTACCTCAAACCGGTGGAACATTGCGCGGTCTGTGGCGAACATTTCGGCCAGATCCGCGCCGACGACGCGGCGCCTTGGGCGACCATCATCCTGGTCGGGCATGTTTTCCTACCCTTTGCCTTCATGGTCGATCTGGATTGGATGCCGGTTTGGGCCGTGATGCTGATATGGGCGGCCTGTTTTGCCGTCCTATCGCTGGCGATCCTGCCGCGCGCGAAAGCGCTGTTCATCGCCATTCTGTGGCAGACCCGC
>DATEEB010000252.1:0-8079 GCA_035281345.1 Rhizomicrobium sp.
GAACGCGCCGAGCACAAGCGAGGCGCCGGGCGAAAACTCCGGCGGCATGGTACAAGCACCACAAGGTGCGGGTGTAGTTCAATGGTAGAACGGCAGCTTCCCAAGCTGCATACGAGGGTTCGATTCCCTTCACCCGCTCCATCCATCCGCGAAGTGCAAATCGCGCTTGTTGCACCGCCGGCCCGGCCGCTCGCTCGTCACTCGGAACGATCCACTGGATCGTTCCGTCGGCCTTCGGCCAACCGTTCCTCGCAGCTCGCGGCGCTCATCGCTTTCGCGTCCATACGCTGCCGCTATGGACCACTGGGCCTGCTCATCCGCTGTGCAGACCGCTCCTCGCGCTCCAAAATTCATGCATGAGGCAACCTTAACCATGGGCAAGCACTTCTATACGCTGATGCGTGCGATTCTGTCTGCGTGGTGACTAAGCTGGATGATAGGCCAATGACGCCCGTTCGAAACTTCGCACTGTTGGCGGGAGCGCTGTTGCTGCTGGCAACCGGATTGCACCGTCATCAAGCTGTGGCGCAAGCCGCCGCGCCGCAACCCGAAGAAGCCGCTAAGATGTGGTGGAACGAATATTTTTCGGGCGCCCGCCTGGTGCGCTTGCCGGACGGCCATGCGCTCAACCTTTACTGCCGCGGCAAAGGTTCTCCGATTGTCGTGATGGAAGGCGGATTGGGCTCAGCCGCCTGGGCTTGGCGCGGTTTGCAAGCCGCCATCGCGCGGGACACTAAGGTTTGCGTCTATGACCGGGCGGGTTATTGGAACAGTCCCGCAGTGTCCGGCGCGCGCGACGCGAGCACCGAAGCCGACGACCTCGCAAATTTGTTGCAAGCCGCGCGGTTGCCCGCGCCCTATCTCTTGGTCGGCCATTCCTACGGCGCTTATATCGTGCGCCTGTTTGCCAGCCGTCACCCTGACCAGCTCGCAGGTCTGGTGTTGGTGGATCCGTCGTCGCCCCATCAGACCTTGCGTCTGACGCAAGCCTTGCCGCGTTTTGCCGACCCGATCGCCCAAATCCTGGCGGCGAGATACGCCAAATACAAAGCGTGCGCGCAACCCAGCGCTCCAGCATCATCCTGCATTTTGCATCCGGCACTTCCCGACCTTCCGCCGGAACGGCTGGCCTGGTTCCAGACCGCCCAGGGGCCGGGACTTGCCAGCACCATGCTGCGCGAAACCGAAGCGATGGAGGGCGTCAGCGCCGCCCAGGTGGAGTCCGAACGTATCCGTCTGGGCGCGATACCCTTTGTGCTGCTGACACGCGGCAACCGTTTCAGCGAACTGCCTGGTGCTTCCGAGGAAGAGACGGTGGTGGCCAGCGCCCTGTGGCGGGGGATGCATCGCGAAATTCTCAATCTTTCCACGAATTCTGAAATGCGTATTGTCGAAGGCGCCGGACATTCCATCCAAAACGACAAGCCGCAAGCGGTGATCGCCGCTATTGCCGATGTGCTGGCCAGGGCGCGGGCGGGTGCGCCCAAACCGCGTTGAGCGGTCAATGCGATGCTGCTTGACATTGGGGCCACTGTGTCCGCGGCGGTAGTACTTGCCGTCTTTTCGCCCAAATGTTGCAGAGCTTCGCCCGCATCGCATCGGCCAAGGGCTGACCAACACTGTGTTTTTTAATGTGATGAACGGAAACCCTGTTCCGGACGGAACCGTTGACGCGAAGCACCGTTCTCTTCTGCACAAAACAGGGAGCCAGACGATGCGTACGACTCTAATATTGGGTTTTGCGGCGGCCTTGCTGGTCGCCGGCTGCGGTACCCATCCTGGTGACCGCGCTGCCAGCGGTGCGCTGATCGGCGCTGCGGGCGGTGCTGCCCTGGGTGCGGCGGCCGGAAATCCCGGCCTCGGCGCTGCTGCCGGTGCGGTAGCGGGCGGTATTGTCGGTGCCGCCACCGATCCTTGCGATCTGAATTTGGGCGATCCGTTCTGGCGCGACCATGGCGGCCGGTCCGGTTATGAGCGCCGCTGCGGCCGTCGCTATCGGGATTGATCTGCGAATATCTGTTTGAATAGGGAAATCCGGGTGTAAGCCCGGATTTCTCGCATTCGGGCCTGCGCGCGCCAGCATATAGTCCGAACTGCGATCTCGCATCTGCGAAGGATTTTTGTCGGACAAACCTGCGGAGAGGCAACTTGTCCGCTGGCAAAAAAACGTCCCCTGCCTAAACTGCGCCGTCTGCAGAAATGGGGCTTTTCGAACCTCCAGCTGAGGCGGGGCTAGGGGGAAAATATTCATAACCCATCAAATATTTTCCGTTGTCCGGTGCGCTGGCGTGTATCGCCTCCGTTCCGGCCGGATGACGCCGCAGCAGCGCGCCCGGCATTGCCGGCGCGGCGCCGGAAAGCGGCGAAATCGCGGCATTTGCGCTGCCGAATAGCGTTCATCTTCCAGTCATCTGCAAAAAGATAAAAAGGACGCGTTATGAAGACACTATTCCGGGGCGCAACGGCGATGGCGGTTCTGGCTCTTTTGGCAAATGCCGCCTTGGGCGCCGGCACCGACTGGCCCATGTCGGGCCAGGACTTGGGCGGCAACCGTTACACCAGCCTGTCCCAGATCACGCCCGCCAATGTGCAAAATTTGCAGAAAGCCTGGAGCTATCATCTCAGGCCGGCCAATGCCGCCAGCAGCCGGTTTCGCATGTCGCAGAACATTCCGCTGGTCATCGGCAACACCATGTACATCGTCTCGCCCTACGGCCAGGCCATTGCGCTGGACGCCACCACGGGCGCGGAAAAATGGAAATTCAATCTGCCGGGCGGCGACATCCCCTCGGCGCAGGCGCGCGGCGCGGTCTATTGGGGGGGCGCTGACGGTGTTGCGGCTTCGATTGTGTTCGGAACCCTGCAGGGCAAACTCTATGCCTTGCGCGCCTCGGATGGAAAATTGAACACCGCGTTCGGCGAAGGTGGGATCGTCAATCTCAAGACGCCGGAAGTGATGCAGAACGGCATGGGCGAGTCCTACATTCTGCCCTCGCCGCCGATCGTGTACAAAAACCTGGTCATCACCGGTGCCGGCCCGGGCGAAGGCCCAGGTGGCTCCACCGGCGGTGCAGGTCCGGCGGGCGACACCCGCGCCTGGGACTTACGTACCGGCAAGCTGGTCTGGACCTTTCATACCGTGCCGCGGCCGGGCGAATTTGGTTACGACACATGGACGCCCGAAGGTGCCAAGAACCGCTCCGGCGTCAATGTCTGGGGTTATATGACGGTGGATGCCCAGCGCGGCATTGTCTACATGCCGCTGGGCGCGCCCAACAATGATCGCGTCGGTACCGATCGTCCCGGCAACAATCTGTTCAGCTCCTCGCTGGTGGCGGTGGATGCCAATAGCGGCAAGTATCTCTGGCATTTTCAGGTCACGCATCACGATATCTGGGACTATGACACCCAATCGCCGCCCACGCTGGTGGATGTGAAGAAGGACGGCAAAATCATTCCCGCCGTCATCACGGTCAACAAGAACTCCCTGATGTTCATTCTGGACCGCGTCACCGGCAAGCCGATCTTCGGCGTCGAGGAGCGCCCGGTCCCCAAAAGCGACGTGCCGGGCGAAATCACCTCGCCCACCCAGCCTTTCCCGCTCAAGCCGGAACCCTTGTCGCAAACCAGGTTGAGCCGCGCCACCTTGTACAAAGGCCTGCCCGAGCATCAGGCCTATTGCGAGAAGATGGTGGACGACAATGCCATGAAGCTGGGCGATATCTATCAGCCGCCCGGCTTCAACCAATACACCGTGTCGCCGCCGGGCACCCAGGGCGGCGTGAACTATTATGGCGGCTCCTACGATCCGGAGCGTGGCTTGTTCGTCGTCAATGTGAACAACCTGTTCCAGCCGATGCGGATTGTGCAAAATTCCGACGGCTCCTTTGTCAATTCCGGTCCTATGGCTGGGACGCGCCGTTTCTGGGATGCTAATAAGCATCTGCCCTGCAATCCCACGCCCTGGGGTCAGCTCCTGGCCGTCAATGTCCATACGGGCGAGATCGCTTGGCGCACCACCCTGGGTATTACCGAAAGCTTCCCCGCGGGCCAGCAGGAAACCGGGCGTCCGGGCCTGGGGGGAACCATCGTTACCGCTGGCGGCCTGACTTTTATCGGCGCCACCGACGATGCCCGGTTCCGGGCCTTTGACACAGCGACCGGCAAGAATTTATGGACCGTGAAACTGAATGCCTCTGCCGAAGCCACCCCGATCAGTTATAAGGGCGCCGATGGGCGTCAATTCGTGGCCATCACCGCGACGGGGGGCGGCCTGATCGGCGCAAAATTGGAAGGCGACGAGGTCGTCGCTTTCGCTTTACCCAGAAAGTAGGAGCTTGAAGGACGTGACATCGATCTTGCGCATCTCATCCATCCTGACCCTTTTAACCTTGCCGGTGGCACCCGCCTTGGCTGCGGACGATTTCAAGATGCTGCCCCCGGGTGCCGGCCGCGACCTGACGGTGAAGGTATGCTCCCAGTGCCATTCCCCAGAGATCATCGCCCGTCAAAGCCTGGATGCACAGGGCTGGAAAGATATGGTCAACCAGATGGCCAGTAACGGCGCCAATGCCACGGATGCCGAGTTCGACGCCATTACCAAATATCTGGCGGCCAGCTTCCCGCCCAAATAGGGATAGCCCCCTGTCCTTAGAGCCGGTGCCGGGCTAAAAGCGGCCGGCTTTTGTCCGTTCGAGGAATAAGAAGAATGAAGCTATTGCGCTATGGCCCCAAGGGTCAGGAAAAGCCTGGCCTATTGGACAAGGACGGCCAGATTCGGGATCTGTCCGGGGTGGTCGCGGATATTGACGGTGCGGTTCTGGCGGATTTGTCCGCGGTCCGTGCCGCCAAGGTGGACAGCCTGCCGGTGGTCGGCAAGGGCGTGCGCCTGGCCGAACCGGTGGCCAAGGTGGGCAAGTTCATCTGCATCGGACTCAACTATTCGGACCATGCCGCCGAATCCGGCATGCCCGCACCGACCGAACCCATCATCTTCATGAAGGCAACCTCCGCCATCATCGGCCCCAACGACGATGTCTATCTGCCGCCCACCGCCAAGAAAGGTGACTGGGAGGTCGAGCTGGGCATCGTGATCGGCAAGCACGCGCGCTATGTCTCCAAGGAAAAAGCGCTGGACTATGTCGCGGGCGCTTGCGTGGTGAACGATCTTTCCGAGCGCGAGTATCAGTTGGAGCGGCTGGGCACCTGGGACAAAGGCAAGGGCTGCGACACCTTCGGTCCCTTCGGTCCCTGGCTGGTCACCTTGGATGAGGTCGGCGACCTCAACACGCTGGGCCTGTGGCTGGACATCAACGGCAAGCGCATGCAAACCGGCTCCACCGCCAGCCTGATCTTCGACGTGCCGACTTTGGTCTCCTATGTCAGCCAGTTCATGAGCCTGCAGCCGGGCGACGTGATCTCCACCGGCACGCCGCCGGGCGTGGGCCTGGGCATGAAGCCGCCGGTGTTCTTGAAGGAAGGCGATGTGATCGAGCTGGGTATCGACAAACTGGGCAGCCAGAAGCAGAACGTGAAGCGGACGAAGATTTAGCCTCACTGTCATGGCCCACCGGAGTGTGGGCCACCCAGTTGGGTTTGCGATTGTCCTGCAAGTAGAGCGGCGGCGTCACCTGGGTGGCCCGCATTTGCGGGCCATGACAATGGAGAAAGAAAAAAGGCGCCAGATTTCACCGGCGCCTTTTTCTTATTCTCAACTAAGAGAACCTAAATCCGATAGCTCTGCGTTTGGGTGCAGGCTGAAGCACGGCCGCCTTATAAGTTTGACGGCTCCATCTTTTCCTTTTGACGTCATATTCGAGCACGGTCACATCATCGCCGTTAATGCTCTCGACAGGCATAGGGACGGCACGTCCCTTGAATGAAACTTGATCTCCGGGCTTAAACATTGTGACCATTTCCAATGGAACATACCAAGAACAGTAATGCGATTCGCGTGATAAACGGAAGAGCCGCAGCAGACTGAAATAGAAAAAGACGCTGGATTTCTCCGGCGCCTTTTCTTTCGACCGAGCCCCACGACGCAAAAGACAAGCGGCTAGTGATTATCCCGCGGAATACCCTTGGTCTGATCGATCTTCTGATACTTGACCGCGTTTTCCAGCACCATGCCGGCGCCCATCTGGCCCACCGCGCCACGCTGGATTTCCTGCCAGGGCGTTTGTGAGGCGGGATATTGGTAACCGCCTGCCGCTTCCAGCGCCTTGCGGCGCTTGGCCAGCTCCTCGTCCGATACCAGCATATTGGCGGTGCCCTTGTTGAGGTCGATACGCACCCGGTCGCCGGTCTGGATCAGGGCCAGCCCGCCGCCCGCCGCGGCTTCCGGCGAGGCGTTGAGGATCGAAGGCGAACCCGAAGTGCCCGACTGACGGCCATCGCCGATGCAGGGCAGGGCCGTGATGCCCCGCTTCAGAAGCGCCGCCGGCGCATGCATGTTCACAACTTCCGCCGCACCGGGATAGCCGATCGGGCCTGCGCCGCGCATGAACAGCATGCAATTCTCGTCGATATTCAGCGAAGGATCGTCCAGCCGCTTATGATAGTCCTCCGGCCCGTCGAACACCACGGCGCGCCCTTCAAAGGCATCGGGGTCTTTGGGATCGGACAGATAGCGGTCTTGAAATTCCTTGCTGATCACGCTGGTCTTCATGATGGCGCTGTCGAACAGATTGCCTGACAGCACGATGAAGCCGGCATCCTTTTTCAAGGGCTTGTCGAAGGGCCAGATTACTTCCTCCAGCAACACCTTCTTGCCGCGGCAATTCTCGCCCATGGTCTTGCCATTGGCGGTCAGGGCATTCTCCTTGATCAGCCCCTTTTGCATCAGCACATTGACGACGGCGGGGATGCCGCCGGCGTGATGAAAATCCTCGCTGAGATATTCGCCGGCCGGCTGCAGATTGACGATCAGCGGCACTTTGTGGCCGAAGGTCTGCCATTCCTGCAGCGGCACGTCCACGCCCATATGACGGGCGATAGCGGTGATGTGGATGGGCGCGTTGGTGGAACCGCCGATCGCCGAGTTGACCACGATGGCGTTGTGGAACGCTTCCTTGGTCATGATTTTGGACGGGCGCAAATCCTCATGCACCATGTCCACGATGCGCTTGCCGGTGGCATAGGCCATCTGGCCGCGTTCGCGATAGGGCGCGGGGATCGAGGCCGAACCTGGCAACTGCATGCCCAAGGCTTCCGCCAGGCTGTTCATGGTGCTGGCGGTGCCCATGGTGTTGCAGTAGCCCACCGACGGCGCCGACGACGCCACCAGTTCCATAAAGCCGCGATAATCCAACTCGCCCCGCGCCATCATTTCGCGCGCCTTCCACACAATGGTGCCTGAGCCGGTGCGCTCTCCCTCATGCCAGCCGTTCAGCATCGGCCCGACGGAAAAGGCGATCGCCGGAATGTCCACGGTGGCCGCCGCCATCAGACAGGCGGGCGTGGTCTTGTCGCAACCGATGGTCAGCACCACGCCGTCCAGCGGATAGCCATAGAGCAGGTCCACCAAGCCGAGATAGGCCAGGTTGCGGTCCAACCCTGCGGTGGGGCGCTTGCCGGTTTCCTGAATGGGATGAACCGGAAATTCCATGGCGATGCCGCCGGCTTCGCGAATGCCTTCGCGGATGCGCTTGGCCAGTTCGATGTGATGGCGGTTGCAAGGCGACAGATCGCTGCCGGTCTGGGCGATGCCGATGATCGGTTTGCCCGATTGCAGCTCCTCGCGGGTGAGGCCGAAATTCAGATAGCGCTCCAGATACAGCGCCGTCATATCGGGATTGCCGGGATTGTCGAACCAGGCGCGGCTGCGCAGCGTTTGAGGCGTTTTGCCGTCGTATTTTTTGTCGGACATTGCAATTCCCAACTTAGAAATAAGAACTCAGGCGGCGAACAAACTCATGCCGCCGTCCACGCGCAGCACTTGGCCGTTGACAAAACCGGCATGATCGCTGGCCAGGAACGCAACCGCGCCTGCGATCTCCGCCGGCTTGGCATAACGTTCCAGCGATATCCCGTCCATCAGAGCGGGATCGGTGGTGCGGGTGGCGAGGAAGCGCGCCGTGG
>DATEEB010000253.1:0-3932 GCA_035281345.1 Rhizomicrobium sp.
ATCCTGATCCCACATATGATCGCTATGGCCGGTCATCGGTTGCCGCTTCCGCCGGTCTGTACGAGCCTGTCTAGCGCCTGGCGGTCGCTGGCGCCATAAGTTTTCGCGGCCTTGGCTGCGCTCTTCTGCTGCACCGGTTCCCGCACTGTCTTGGGGACATTGGCCCCTTCATTCTTGCGGATCAGCTCTGCCATGGGATCATGGCCTGCGGATGAACCGGGGGGTTGGGTCAGCGCTTTCCCGATTTGGGGCGGTGCCTGGCGGATTCCGATATGCTGCGGCAGATAACCATAATCGCGCGGCTGATCGGGAACCACGGTCAGCAAGACATCGGCGGTACTCTGCACCATCGGCAACAGGCGCGCCTCAGTCACCCAATCGGGGTGCTGGCGGATGGGAATGAAATAGGTAAACGCCATATAGGCCAGCCCCACAAGCACCATCCCGCGCACCACGCCGAAGGCGACGCCCGCCGCCCTATCCAAGGGGCCGATGGGAGAATTTTTCACGTTCTGGCTGAACTGGTGGCTGATGAAGGCGAACGGAATGAACACGCCCAGAAACACCGAGGCATAGGCCAGCAAGGTCGCCAGCCAATTCTCGCTGACGATGGCCTTGGCCAGGGGAATGATATAGGGGCCGAAATACAGGCAGGCGAACGCCGCCGCTGCCCAGGCGAAAATGGTCAAGGTTTCCCACAGGAACCCGCGCCAAGCGGCATAGCCCGCCGACACCACGATGATCAGCACGATCAGGACATCGACAAAGGTGAAGGGCAGATTCATGATTCGACTTTACCACCAGTTCGATCGATTCTCGCGCAATCTTGGGAAAAATCCCTGCTCATTGCGCGGGGATTTTGCCCGCCTGCGCTCGGGGGGCCGGTTTCGGCTCCGGTGCAAAACGCAGAAGTTCAGCCACATTGGCAATTTCTGTCAGCACCAGCCCGGCTGCCTCGGCCTTGGTGCCGGACGGTACGAAGGCGGTCTTAAAGCCCAGCTTGGCGGCCTCCTTCAGGCGGCTTTCGGCCTGGGGCACCGGACGGATATCGCCCGACAGGCTGATTTCCCCGAAAAACACCGTGTCGCGCGGCAAGGCTTCCCCACCAAAAGAGGAAACCAGCGCGGCGGCAACCGCCAGGTCGGCGGCGGGCTCGCCGATCTTCAGGCCGCCTGCCACGTTCAGATAGACATCGGAGGCCCCGATCCCAACCCCGGCGCGGGCATCCAGCACCGCCAGAATCATGGCCAGCCGCCCGGTATCCCAGCCCACCACGGCGCGGCGCGGTGTGCCGTAACTGGTCGGCGATACCAGCGCCTGAATTTCGCAGAGCAGAGGCCGCGTGCCTTCGAGACCGGCGAAAACGGCGGTGCCTGGCGCGGCGGATGTGCGGTCTCCCAAAAACAGCGCCGATGGATTGGCGACTTCGGCCAATCCCTTGCCGGTCATTTCGAACACGCCGATCTCGTCGGTGGCGCCGAAGCGGTTTTTGACGGCGCGCAGGACCCGAAAATGATGGCCACGCTCGCCCTCGAAATAGAGCACCGCATCCACCAGATGCTCCACGGCCTTGGGGCCCGCGATTTGGCCGTCCTTGGTGACATGGCCGACCAGCAAAAGCGCCGCGCCCGACGCCTTGGCATAGCGCACCAGGTCGAAACTGGCGGTGCGCACCTGGGCGATGGTGCCGGGCGCCGCATCCAGCGCACCGGTCCACAGGGTCTGGATGGAATCGATGGCGACGATGGCGGGCGGCTTGCCCGCTTCCAGGGTGGCCAGAATATCTTCGACGTTGGTGGCGGCGCCCAGCATCAAAGGCGCGTCCGAAAGACCCATACGGGCGGCGCGCATGCGCACCTGGGCCATCGCTTCCTCGCCGGAAATATAGATCGCATGGCCGCCGGACTGGGCATATTTTCCCAGGGCCTGCAGAATGATGGTGGATTTGCCGATGCCCGGATCCCCGCCCACCAACAGCGCCGAACCGGGAACAAGTCCGCCGCCGGTGACCCGGTCGAATTCGGCGATGCCGGTGGGACGGCGCGGCGGCGGCGCGTCCTCGGATTTCAGGTCTTCCAAGGCGATCTTGCGGCCTTTGGAGCGGCGGGACGCGCCCGATCCCAGCGGCGGGGCCACACCTTCCTCGGTGATGGTGTTCCAGCCGCCGCAAGCTTCGCACTTGCCCGACCATTTGGCAGTGGTCGCGCCGCAGGACTGGCAGACAAAGGAAGCGGAAGACTTTGCCATTATGTCCCCCTCACCCGCGGTCGCTCCGCTCCCTTGCCCTCTCCCCCCAAGGGGGAGAGGGAAGAGCCTGCGCAATCCTTTGCGCAGGCGAGGGTGAGGGGGCGGAGGAGTTAGCCATGATTCCCTTATACCACGGCCGTCAAGCGCGTCCGAAAACCGGCGCTAGGCTTTGACCGCCATCTTGATCGGCCCCTCAGCTCTGCCGTGAATGAACTGATCGACATAGGGATTGCCGCTGCTGTCGATCGCAGCCGTGGGGCCCTGCCAGATGATCTTGCCGCCATAGAGCATGGCGATCTGGTCCGAAATCTTGCGCGCCGAGGTCATGTCATGGGTGATGGAAAGCG
Source organism: Rhizomicrobium sp. (assembly GCA_035281345.1). Classification (GTDB taxonomy): domain Bacteria; phylum Pseudomonadota; class Alphaproteobacteria; order Micropepsales; family Micropepsaceae; genus Rhizomicrobium. The sequence goes on from DATEEB010000253.1 coordinate 2,595, forward strand.
TGGTGGCCCCCACATCCTTCACCGTTGAAACGATCAAGTCGTTGATGATGTCGGCCATGATGGGATCAAGCCCGGTGGTCGGCTCGTCGAAGAAAATGATCTCCGGATCGGCGGCGATGGCGCGCGCCAGACCGACACGCTTCTGCATGCCGCCCGACAGTTCCGACGGCGACAAAAAAGCGACGTCTTCGGTCAAGCCAACCTTGGCCAGTTTTTGAATCGCGATGTCGCGCGCCTTGGCGCGGGACACACCGCGCCCCTGGATCAGCCCGAAAGCGACATTTTCCCACACCGGCAGCGAATCGAACAATGCGCCGCCCTGGAACAGCATGCCGAACTTCTTCATCACCTTGTCGCGGGCGCCGCCGTTGATATGGGTGATGTCCTGGCCGTCCACCAAAATAGTGCCTTCATCGGGACGCAGGATGCCCAGGATGGATTTGATAGTGACCGATTTGCCGGTGCCCGAACCGCCGATGATCACCAGCGAGGATTGCTGGCCGATGGTCAAATCCACCCCGTCCAGCACCACCTTGGAGCCGAAGCGCTTCTTGACGCCGATCAGTTGAATCTTGGGTGTGCTCATTTGTGGAACAGCAACGCGGTCAAGACATAGTCGGCGGCCAGGATCAGAATCGAGGAGGCCACCACCGCATTGGTGGTGGCGTTGCCCACGCCCTGGGCGCCGCCCTTGGAATTGAAGCCGTTGTAACAGCCCAGCAGCGCCACGATGAAGCCGAACACCGCCGCCTTGATCAGGCCCGATGTGATGTCGTCGCTATGGGCGAAATCCACCGTGTTCTTGAGATAGCTGGAGCCGTTGAAATCCAGGCTGTAAACCGACACGACATAGCCGCCCAACACGCCGATGGAATCGCCGATGGCGGTAAGGATGGGCATGGAGACCACCGCCGCCACGATGCGCGGCACCACCAGATATTTGATGGGGTTGGTCGCGAGCGTGGTCAAGGCGTCGATTTGCTCGGTCACTTTCATGGTGCCAATCTCCGCCGCGATGGCCGCCGCCACCCGGCCCGCGATCATCAGGCCTGCGATCACCGGCCCCAGTTCGCGGGTGATGCCCAGCACCACCACTTGCGGCACGATGGCTTCGGCGCCGAAACGGTTGCCGCCCAGATAGATCTGCAGCGCCAAGACTCCGCCGGTGAAGAACGCGGTCAGCCCCACCACCGGCAGCGAGTAATAGCCGATGCGCATCATCTGAGAGAGGATCAGGCGGGTATAGATGGGCGGCGACACCAATGCCGCCATCGCCTTGGCGGTGAACAGCGTCAAGTGGCCGATATGGGCCAGCACCGTCAGCGTGGCGCGGCCGAT
>DATEEB010000254.1:0-6896 GCA_035281345.1 Rhizomicrobium sp.
GTGCCCGCCAGAATGGGAAAAAAGGCCACGATGGCGGCGATGATCGTCAGCGCCAGATTGATACGCTCAAATCCCACCCAGATCAGGATCAAGGGCGCGATGGCCACCACCGGCGTCACCTGCAGGATCACCGCATAAGGATAAAGCGTGCGCTCCAACAGCCGGCTTTGGGAAAAAGCGATGGCCGTGGCCACACCCAGTATCGCGGCGGCAAAAAAAGCTTGCAGGGTTATCGTCAGGGTGGAAATCAAGGCCGCCATCAGCGCGGTGAAATTCTCCCCAAAGGCGCGCGCGATCGCGCTGGGAGCGGGCAGGATGTAAGGCGGCACTTGCCAGTGCGCCACCGCGCCTTCCCAAGCCCCCAGCAGAAACGCCGCCACCATGACGGGAAGCGCAACATCCCAATATCGCTTCATGCCGCCGCACCCTGGTTCAGAGCAGCGCCGATGGCGCGCTGGGCTTCGATGGTCTGCGGCGCCAAGCGCGCATGGCGGTTGGAAGGCAGGACCAGGTCCGCGGCGATGTGCCCTGGGCGCGGCGTCATGACCAGAACACGCTGCGCAAGATAGCTGCTCTCGCTGATGCTGTGGGTTACGAACAGGACCGTCAGCCCGTCCTCGCGCCATAGTCTGAGCAGATCGTCGCCCAAGGCGTTGCGGGTGATCTCATCCAGCGCGGCAAAGGGCTCATCCAGCATCAGGAGTTTGGGCCGCGTCGCGTCCGCAAAGGAACAAAGCGCGCGGGCGATCGAGACGCGCATTCTCATGCCGCCCGACAGCTCGCGCGGAAAGGCATGCTCGAATCCCGCCAGGCCCACCCGTGCCAGCGCGGCGGCGGCGCGTTCTTTGGCTTGCCCGCGCGGCACCTGTTTCAGGTCCAGCGGCAACCGCGCATTGGCGAGCGCATCCGCCCAGGGCATCAAGGTCGGTTCCTGAAACACAAAACCGATTTCCGGCTTGCCGCCTGGATAGACGATGGCGCCGGCATCCGGCGTCAGCAGCTCAGCCACCAGCCGAAGCGCGGTGGACTTGCCGCAGCCGCTGGGACCCAGCAGGGAAACGAAAGCTCCGGAGGCGATGTCAAAGGAAAGATCCTCGAGCGCTTGCACACCGTTGTCGAAACGTTTGCCGACCTGCGACAAAGACAAAAGGCTCACGGAAAGCCCTGCCAGGTCGCGCGCACAAAGTTCAAGTCATAGGCTTTGCGGTAATCCAGTCCTTTGGGGTAAAGGCCCAGCGCCGTCATGGTGTGATAGAAGGTTTTCCACCGCAGGTCCGTCATGCTCCCCATGCCGAAGGCGCGGCCGTCGCCGCTGATCACCATTTCGTGCCGCTTCATCTTTTCCAAGGCCTGGGTGAGAATGGCATCGGTCATGTCGGGATTTTGCTGCTTGATCAGCGCATTTCCCTTGGCGGGATTGTCCAGATATCGCAGCCAGCCCGAACGGGAGGCGTCCACGAACAACTGCACCGTCTTGCGGTCGGTGTCGATCCATTTCTGCGGCACCAGCACCATATTGGCGTAGCCCGGATAACCATAGTCGGAGAGCAGAAAGATCTTGGGCGTGAAATGCGCCTGTTGCTGGATCGTGAATGGCTCGCTGGTCAGATAGCCTTCCTGGATCGCATTGGGGTCCTGGATGAAGGGCGCCAAGTTGTAGGTGTATTTTCGAATCTGCTTGTCGCTAAAGCCGAACTTGGCGCGCAGCCATGGCCAGAAAGCGCTCATGGTGGCGGAGGATATCAGGATGGGTTTGCCGCGCATATCGGCCAGGCTGTTGATATCGCGGCGCGGATGCGAAATCAGGACCTGCGGGTCCTTCTGAAAGACCGCCATCACCGCGCGTATGGGCACGCCGCTGCGCACCATGTTAAGGGGGATGAAGCTGTTGGATCCCATGCCGAAATCCGCCGCGCCGCCCGCCAAAAGCTGCGGCACATTCACATCGGGACCGCCCTGGATGATTTTCACATTCAGTCCGCGCCTGGCATAAAGCCCCTCGGCCACGGCCTGATAGAATCCGCCATGCTCGGCTTGCGCCTTCCAGTCGGTGATGAAGCGAATGGTGGTGGCGGCGGCGGCGCCTTGCGGCAGGCCTGCGAATATCGCGGAGGTCAGGAACATGCGGCGGTTCATGGCCGCTTTATAGCAGATTTTGCCCCGCTCTAACGGTCGGCGTCGCCCCGGCGCCTTGACCGCTTATTTTCCTCTTCATCATCCTCGCTACTGCCGAACAGCCAGTCCAGCAATCCACGACGCTTGCGCTCGGGGCGCGCCTGCTCCGGCTCTTCCGCAGGCAGATCCGGCAACCGGCTCAGGGCTTCATCGTTCGGGCCATCCCAGATGACGCTGGAAGCCATCAGATCCTGTTCGGGCGGCGGCGGCAATGACCGGTCCAGCGGCTTCAAGGGCCTGCCCTGCTCCGCCACCAGCATGGTGTCGCGCCAGATATAAGCGGGAAGAGTGCCGCCCGTGACGCCGCGGGTGGGCGAGGAATCGTCATTGCCGGTCCAGGCCGCGCCGACATAGTCGGTGGTGAAGCCGACGAACCAGGCATCGTGCGAGTCCTGGGTGGTGCCCGTCTTGCCGCCGGCTTCGCGTCCATGCAGCGAGGCGTAGCCGCCGGTGCCATGGGCCACCACGCTCCACAGCATGGCGGTCAGATCGCGATCTATTTCGGCGTCGATAACGCGGCGCGGCCTTGGCGCTTGGCGCAGATAGATCGGCTTGCCGCCGATATCCACCTGGGTGACCAGATACGGCGTCACACGGAAGCCGCCATTGGCAAATGCGGCATAAGCGGCTGTCAATTCCAGCGGCGTCACTTCGTTGGTGCCCAGCGCCAGAGACGCATTGGCTTCCAAGGGCGAGGTGATGCCGACACGCTTGGCCACCGCCACCACATTGCGTACGCCCACTTCCTGCGCCAAGTTGACGGTGATGGTGTTGACGCTGTGAGTCAGGGCGTCGGCCAAGGTGAGCGTGCCGAAATATTTCCCGCCGAAATTGGTCGGCCGGTAACCGCCAATGTCCACTGCTTCGTCATCGCGCGTATCCCAGGGCGTAAGGCCATATTCCAACGCCGCCAGATAGACGAAGGGTTTAAAAGCCGAACCGGGCTGGCGATGGGCCTGGGTGGCGCGGTTGAACACCGAGTCACGATAGTCCACGCCGCCGATCAAGGCGCTGACCGCGCCGTCCAGCTTCATGATCACCACCGCCGCTTCGTGGGTGCGCGTTTTTTTGCCGTATTTGGTGATGGTGCGCAGCGCCGCCAGGCGGGCGGCTTCCTGAACCTTGGGCTCCAAGGTGGTGTGAACCACCATGTCGGAACTGGGCGGCTTGCCGTTGACGGTCGCAAGCTGTGTCGCCTCCTCGGCGGCTGTATCCAGAAAATAATTGCGCGCATCCGCGCTGGCGCGGTCGATAATCTTGGCCGGATTGGCGCGTGCCTCGGCCGCTTGCGCTTCTGTGATGGCGCCATTGTCCATCATGGAATCCAGAACCAGACTCGTGCGCTGTTGCGCGCGCAACAGATCGCGGCGGGGCGAAAAGACCGAGGGCGCCCGCGTCAGCGTCGCCAGCATCGCGGCTTGCGCCAAGGTCAGGCGCCGGGCACTGGTGCCGAAATAGACCCGCGCCGCGCCATCCACGCCATAGGCGCCGCTGCCCATATAGATGCGGTTGAGATAGAGCTGCAGGATCTGTTCCTTGGTCAGGGACTTTTCCAGGCCGGCGGCGTTGATCAACTCCACCAGCTTGCGCGACATGGTACGCTGCTGATCGGTGTAAACGATCTTGGCCGTCTGCTGGCTGATGGTGGAGCCGCCGGCGACCCAGCGCCGGGCGCGCATATTCAGCAACATGGCGCGGCCCAAGCCCACCGGGTCGATGCCGTGGTGAGAATAAAAGCGCCGGTCCTCCATGGCGATGAAGGCGGCGGGAAGATAGGCGGGCATCTCGTCCAGCTTCAGCCTTTCGCCCACGATAGCGCCGCGATGGCCGACTTCCTTGCCGTCAGCGTCCAGGAAGGTGAAAGCCAGGGGCCGGTTCACGGCATAAAGATCGACGGCCGGATCCAGGCGCGGTGCGAAGAGGCCCAGTACCAGGGGGGTAAGATAGATCAGCGCCAAGGGCACCGCGATCGCGGCCATGGTGATGGCGAAGGCGGGCGCATAAGGCTGCCCCAGGCGCGCCAAGCGGCGCCATTCGCCAATATCCAGAAGGCGCTCGAGCATCGCCGATAGCTGACCGATATTTGCGGCACTTTCAAGGTGGCGGCCGGCTGGGCGGCCATGCCAAGCTTGGGTCATGTGGGACGGCATGACCTTGATACCGGGGCGCGAATGCGGCGAATGCACGGTTTGCTGCGTGACGCCTGCCATCAACAAGCCGGAGATTCAAAAGCAATCCGGTGCCCGCTGCCGCCATTGCACGGCCAAGGGCTGCGCCATTTACGAAACGCGGCCCGATGTTTGCCGCCAATATTACTGCGCCTGGCGCACGGTGAATATTTTCGGGGAGGAATGGCGGCCTGACAAATCCGGCGTTCTGCCTTATGTCGAGACGGACGGCATTTCCCAGGACTTCAAACTCTCCACCGGAATCGGTTTGATGCTGATTGGAAATCCGCTCAAGACGGTGCGGCAGAAATATTTTCAGAATTTTGTGGTGACAGGGGTGATGAATTCGGTGCCCCTGTTCCTGTCCGTGCCGGGTCCGCGCGGTTATCAGGCCGTGACGGTGTCGTTGAACACCGAACATATGGTGGATGCCATCAAACGCGGCATGGTGAAGGACGGGTTGGAGGTGGCGCTGAAGATTGTGCGCGGCTGGGAATTCCAACCCGAGGTGATCACTTATTCGGGTAACGATGTCAGCAGCGCAGAAGAAGAGGCTTAGGGAAGCGTCCAGGAAGCTCGAGCGACGCATTCCGCGGAGCGACCATCCGCTAGGGCCATAACCTGCCTCCCCCTTCGGCGCGTCAGCGCCAGGGAGGGGGAGGTGTCACAGCGAAGGTGAGGAAGGCGACCAAGCCTTCCGAACGCGAAGCAGACCTGAGCTGTGACGGAGGGGGTGATAAAAAATAAAGAAGCCCGCGTCTTGCGACGCGGGCTTCACTTGACGCTTGGGGCCCTACGGGGAGGGGCATACCGCGGGCCTTACGCCCCAAGATTTAGGTTACAGGACGCGGATGAAGGCGCCGCTGTAAGGGTCGATCTGAATCAACATGCGGCGGCCAAAGCGGTCATAGGTCCGCACGACATAGCGGCCATGGACGAAATAGGGCTCGCCGATCATCCGATAGCGGTGGAAGCGCAACATGTGGGCAGCGCGCGCATGGTTCACGAAGGCGCGATGCTCGATGCGCTCATGGCGCATCCAGGCGCGGTCGCGCCAGCCGTGATGGTCGCGGTCCCAGTGCGCCGCGGTGGCGCTGCCGGCGCCGGCGGCCGTAAGGACCGCCAAAGACGCTGCCGCGAGGATGGTTTTCATGCTAAACATGGTCATCTCCTTCATGCGCTAGGGCGGATCGACTACCGTCCATGGGGCGTATCTTACGGATGCCAAACTGAACCTTGTCTGGACGCGATGTTCATTCGGGGTTCATGTGCCAGGATCTACAAAAAGCCCATGTGTGCCCGCATTTTGTCTGTGATTTTCCTGGGATTTTTCGCCCTGCTGACGGCGATGTCCTCCGGGCCCGCCGCGGCGCAGCCTTATGGGCGCGGGCCCGATCGCGAGCGGGATGGCGTGCAACCGCTGGACCGGCTTCTGCCCGGCATCCGCCGCCAGCATCCGGGCGAATTCTATGACGCGGAGGGTCCTACTTATGGTCCTTCCGGCGACGCGCATTATCATTTGAAATGGATGACCCCCGATGGCCGCATCATCTGGTTCGACACCGACGCGCGCAGCGGCCGGGTTCTGCGCTCTTCGCCGGGGCGTGATGCGTTCGACGGTCATCGCTATGAGGGCCCGCCGCCGCCTGGCGGCTATGGCCAGCCCTATGCTGACCGGTATCCGCCTTATACCGCCGACCCTTACGACCGTGGCTATGGCCGGGAACGCGATTACCGGCGCGGTCCGGGCAATGGGCGTCCTTTCAGGGAATGGGATGGACGCGGCCGCTGGCGGCCCCGATGAGTGACGGCCGCGCGTGAAAGCCCAGAATGAAGGATAAGCGTGAAGGATAAGAGTGAAGGATAGACGAGATGCGTATTCTTCTGGTGGAAGACGATAAGGATTTGCAGCGGCTTTTGAAGAAAGCGCTGGGGGATGCCGGCTATGTGGTGGACCAGGCCTTTGATGGCGAGGAAGGCCATTTCCTGGGCGACACCGAGCCCTATGACGCGGTGATTCTGGATCTGGGCTTGCCCAAGCTGGACGGGGTGACGGTGCTGGAGAAATGGCGGCGCAGCGGCAAGATGGTGCCGGTTTTGATCCTGACCGCCCGCGACCGCTGGAGTGACAAGGTGGCCGGGTTCGACGCTGGCGCCGACGATTATCTTGCCAAGCCTTTCTATACCGAAGAATTGCTGGCGCGGCTGCGCGCTCTGCTGCGGCGCGCCGCGGGCATCGCCACCGCCGACATCGAGATCGGCAAGCTGCGTATCGATACCCGCGCCAGCCGGGTCACCTATGATGGCAGCCCCGTCAAGCTCACCAGCCAGGAATACCGGCTTCTGGCCTATCTGGCGCATCACCGCGGCAAGGTGGTGTCGCGGACCGAATTGGTGGAGCATCTTTACGACCAGGATTTCGACCGTGACTCCAACACGATCGAAGTCTTTATTGGCCGCCTGCGCAAGAAATTGGACGCAGGCCTCATTCAAACGGTGCGCGGGCTTGGTTATTCGCTGGAAGATCCCAAACTGGGTGGTACGGCGGCTCAG
>DATEEB010000255.1:0-10022 GCA_035281345.1 Rhizomicrobium sp.
TGATGCGGGCTGGCGCAAGGCGCTGTTCGTGCGATTCGGCATCTGGCTGCTGCTGGGGCTTCAATTCGCGCTGGCGGCAGACATTGTCCGCAGCGTGATCTCGCCAAGCTGGAACGACATCGGCCAACTGGCCGCGATTGCTCTGATCCGCACTTTCCTCAACTATTTTCTGGAGCGCGACCTTGCGGAGGTCGAAAAAGCCTAGCCGGTTTTTCGGCATGCCTTGGCGAGAAAAAGCACATTCCCTTTATCTCACCGCTCCGGTCAGCGATGCCTTTTTGGCGCGGCATGCGAGAGCGTTGATCTCGCCGGCCGGGCGTATTGGATAGCCACCATAGCATCGGCTGGTTTTTTCCTCTTATTTGCTCTGTGGCTGCCTGATCCGGCCTGCTATTTCCCTGTTAGTTTGGCTGGAATTTGGAAGCCGATTCCACAACGAGGGCCGGTGAATGCTGGCTCGAATGGTCGGTGAGCCAGGATTTTCGCTCTTTCTGGCTATTTTCCTCTGTTTTTCGCGCAAGAGTGGTCAGACTGGAGGGAAGCTAACCGCCTCCACCACCATCCTGCTTCTGTCCAGCCCACAAGACACACCAAGCGGCGGCGCAACGATTGCTATCAGGAATTTTTCAGCCGGTGCGCGCGGCGCATGGGCCTTAGGACCAGCACGGCCAACAGCGCCGCGGTGACATTGGCGCCCACGCCCATCCACAGCACCGTGTGCCAGTCGCCCGACTTGCTGAGGATATTGCTCAGCGGCACCACCAGGGCGGCGGTGCCCTTTGCGGTATAGAGCATGCCGGAATTGGTGGCGGCATATTTCAGGCCATAGGAATCCGTGCAGGTCGCCGGAAACAGGCTGTAGATCTCGCCCCAGGTAAAATAGATCAGCCCGCCGATGACCACAAACCAGAGCGGATGGTGACCGAACAAGGCCATGGACCCGATCGCGGTGGCGGCCATCATGAAGGCCAGGAACATGGTGGGTTCGCGGCCGATTTTGTCGGATACCCAACCGAAAAAAGGCCGCGCCAGCCCATTCAGCACGCTGTTGACCATCAGCGCCACGGTCAGCACCGTTCCGGTCACGCCCAGAATGGTCAGGGGTTGATCGGCTACGCCGAAATCGGCGGCAATCGATGCCAGTTGCGCCGTCACGACAAGGCCGCCCGCCGCCACCATCACGAACATCAGATAGAGCACCCAGAAGAGCGGTGTTTTGAGCGTTTCCATCGGCCTAAAACTGCGCTGCATCTGAATGTTTGGCCCGGTATCGACTACGACGGCGCCGGGCGGCGGCGCGCGCAGGAATTGGGAAGCCATCAGGATCACGGCGCCCTGTCCCAGCCCGAACCACAGAAAGGCGGACTCATACCCATGGGCCTGAATCACCTCGCGGATCGGTGCAATGGTGAGGGCCGCGCCGGCGCCGAAGCCTGCTGCCGTCATGCCGGCGGCAAAACCGCGCCGTCCTCGAAACCATTTGAGCGCATTGCCCATGCAGGTGCCGTATACCGCGCCCGCGCCGGTGCCTCCGATCACCGCCGCCGCATAGAGCAGGGTGAGGGAGTCGGCGAAGGAATTCAGGCTCCAGGCAATCGCCACCAGCACACCGCCCGCCATGACCACGAAGCGCGGCCCGAAGCGGTCAACAAACCAAGCTTCCACCGGCACCAGCCAGGTTTCGGTGAGAACGAACAGGCTGAAGGCGACCTGGATAGCGGCGCGGCCCCATTGATGCTTCTGGTCTATGGGATTGACGAATAGGTTCCAGCCATATTGCAGGTTGGCGATCATCACCATGCAGAGGACGCCGAAAATCAGCTGCCAATAGCGGCCTTTGAGCTCGCCGTCCGTGCCCGATACCGACATTTCCCCCCTCCGGCAAATCGCACTGGAACGCAATGTCTGCGGCCGCTATATTTTTTAGGTTCCGGCAGCGGGAACACTAGGTTCGGGGAACACCGTCATGTCAAGCCTTTATCGTGCCAGCACCCTTGGCGCTCTGCTGGAAGCCGGGCGCGAAGCGGCGCCGGCCATTGGCGCGCCGGAGCGGCAGTCCTTGACGCACCAGGATTTGCGGGCCTTGTGCACGCGCACCGTCAATAGCCTTAACAGCATCGGCATCGGGCGGGGTGATCGCGTCGCCATGGTGCTGCCCAACGGCCCGGAGATGGCCGCCGCGTTCATCGCAATCGCTTGCGGCGCCACCACCGCGCCGCTCAATCCCGCCTATCGGAGGGAAGAGTTTGAATTCTACCTGTCGGATTTGAACGCCAAAGCACTGGTGATCTTGAAAGGCATGGACAGCCCTGCGCTCGCGGTGGCTGAGGCGCGCGGTATTCCAGTGGTGGAACTGGTGCCCGGGCGCAAGGCCGGGGATTTCACGCTGGAAGGCGCAAGCGGAGCGGCAGCGGCGGCAAGAGGCGGATTTGCCGAAGAAGGCGATATCGCCCTGGTCTTGCATACCTCGGGCACCACATCGCGGCCCAAGCTCGTGCCTCTGTCCCACACCAATATCACCGCATCCGCCTATCACATCGCCAACACGCTATCGCTGCGCGAGGAGGATGTCTGTCTCAACATCATGCCGCTGTTCCATATTCACGGACTGATCGCCGCCACCCTCTCGAGCATCGCGGCGGGAGCATCGGTGGTTTGCACGCCGGGATTCAATGCCCTGAAATTCTTCGGCTGGTTCGAGGAAGCCGCTCCGACCTGGTACACCGCCGTTCCCACCATGCATCAGGCCATTTTGACCCGGGCGGAACGCAATCGGGACATCATCGCCAAAGGCCGGCTCAGATTGATCCGTTCTTCATCCGCCTCCCTGCCGCCGCAGGTGATGGAGGCGCTGGAACAGACTTTTGGCGTGCCGGTGATCGAGGCCTATGGCATGACGGAAGCCGCGCACCAGATGGCGTCCAATCCGCTGCCGCCGCAGGCCCGCTTTTCCGGATGCGTCGGGATGGCGGCGGGCCCCGACATCGCCATCATGGACGAAAGCGGCAAACTTCTTGCGGCCGGAGCGTTGGGGGAGATTGTGATACGCGGTCGCAATGTCACGGCCGGCTATGAGTCCAATCCCGAGGCCAATGCCAAGGCCTTCACCCATGGCTGGTTTCGGACCGGCGATCAGGGGGTGATGGACGAGGGAGGCTATCTGCGCCTCACCGGACGCTTGAAAGAACTGATCAACCGCGGTGGCGAGAAAATCAGCCCGCTGGAGATCGACACCGTCATCATGGATCATCCCAGCGTGGCGCAGGTGGTGACCTTCGGGGTGCCGCACGACAAGCTGGGCGAGGACATCGCGGCGGCCGTGGTGTTGCGCGAGGGCGTGGTCTGCGACGAGCGTGAGCTGCGCGCTTTTGTCGGCGCGCGCGTGGCCGATTTCAAAGTGCCGCGCCGGATCGTATTTTTGGAGGAAATTCCCAAGGGTGCGACGGGCAAGCTCCAGCGCATCGGCCTGCATGAAAAGCTGGCCGAGAAACTGGGAATAGCCGGATGAGGATCGCCATTTTCGGCGCCGGCGCCATCGGCGGCACCCTGGCCGTCAAGCTGCATCAGGCAGGCGCCAGCGTCACCGTCATCGCCCGGGGTGCGCATCTTGCGGCGATGCAGGAGCATGGCCTGACCCTGAGAAGCGAGGAAGGCGCGGTGACCGTGCGCCTACCCTGCACAGACAAGGCGGAAGATGCCGGGCCGCAGGATTATGTCATCGCCACCTTGAAGGCGACGAGCCTTCCTTCCGCTGCGCCTCACATCGCCAAACTGATGGGGCACGAAACAGCCTTGGTCACCGCGATCAACGGTATTCCTTATTGGTATTTCTACGGTCAGGAAGGACCTTGGCGGAACCGCATCATCGAAAGCGTGGATCCTGGGGGCACGGTGTGGGCACAGCTTCCGCCCCATCGGGCGATCGGCTGCATCGTCTATCCAGCGGCGGAAGTCATCCAGCCCGGCGTGATCGCACATGCCTATGGCAATCGCTTTTCCCTGGGCGAACCGGACGGCAGCAAAAGCCCGCGCGTCCTGGCGCTGTCGCAAATCCTGACACAAGCCGGGTTGAAAGCGCCGGTGCGGACCAGCATCCGCGACGAGATATGGGTGAAGCTGTGGGGCAATGCCGCTTTCAACCCGATATCCGCACTGACCGGCTCCACCCTGGAACGTCTCGCCTTCGGGCCGGACTTGCGCGCCGTGGTGCGAGGCATGATGGAAGAAATGCAAGTGGTGGGCGAAGCGTTGGGCGCCACATTTTCCATCGCTATCGACAAGCGCATCGATGGCGCCGGCGAGGTCGGCGCGCACAAGACCTCGATGCTGCAGGACCTGGAGCGTGGCCGCCCCATCGAAATAGATGCCCTATTGGGTGCGGTGGTGGAGCTTGCGGCGCTTACGGGGACGGATGCACCGCTTTGCCGCGCGATCCTTGCCCTGGTGCGGGAGCGGGCCCGGCTGGCCGGTTGCTACCCGGCCTAGCCTGCGGCCTGCCCTTTGTTTTGGCAGGTTTTTTGGCCAGTACACGGACCTTCTTGTTATGGTAAATAGCAGCCCATTGTTGAACAATTTACGATCGACGACCAATAGTGCCCATGGCAGCAAGGCGGGGCTGCGCCACTCTATTGCGAACCAAGCGGTATGTTACGCGACACGGCTTTTGAATCGGTTTTGGCAAGCGCGCCCGCGCGCGCGCCGCACCCGCCGTTGGAGGATGCGAATGCTCCCGGCAGCCGCGCATTTCCGCCCGGCACCAAACGTTTTGCGCTCACCATCGCCCAAACGCCCATCGCGCTTGACGCGATGGCCCTGCCCAATTCGCCTGCCGCCAACACCGGAGACATCGCGCACATCCACGGGCGCATCGATACAGAGCTGTTTGCAGAGGCCGTCCGGCAGGTTGTTGCCCAGACGCCCTCGATGCGAGTGTCCCTGAGCCATCTCAATGGTGCGCTGCGTCAGGAGTTTTTGGACCTTAACGACTATGCGATCGAACAGCATGATCTGTCCGCGACCGAACAGCCGCTGCGTTCCGCCGAGACATGGATCGAGGATCATTTCTGGACGGCGCGGCCGTGGAACAGCTTTCCGCTTTTCCATTTCGCGCTGCTGAAGGTCAGCGGCGATCATTTTATCTTCCTCCAGAAATTCCATCATGTGCTGGCCGATGCCATCGGGCGCTTCCAGTGCTTCCGGCGCATTGCTTGCATCTATGATGCGCTGGCGCAGGGCGCCGATCCCCCATCGTCCGAAACGCCGCCCTTGACGGAACGGCTTGCCGAGGAAGCCGCTTATCTGGAGTCCAGTGCCCATCGAGCGGATTTGACCTATTGGAATTCCCGGCTTGAGAATCTTCCCGAGTCGCTGGTGGATACCGATCGCGGCAAATCTGAGCGCGGCCGGTCGGGCCGCCCGATGCGCGTGTCCCATCCTATATCGCAGGCGGATCTCGCGCGCCTGCAGGAAGCCGCCACATCCTTGGGTTCGTCGGTGCCCAGGCTGGCCCTGGCGCTTGCCTATGTCGGCATTTCGCGGCTCTACAACGTGAATGACATTGTTATCGGAACCCCGATGCACAATCGCGCCACACCGGCGGCCAGGCGCTCCATCGATCTGGCGATGACGGTGATGCCGTTCCGCATGACGTTCGAGAGCGACGTCACCATGGCAAAATTGCTGAAGGACATTGCCTCCAAGCAGATGGCCGACCGCCGGCGCAGCCGGTTTCCCTTTGCGTCTCTGGTCCGGCCAAACGCGCAACCGGGGGCAGGGCACGCGGTTTTCGATGTGATGTTCAACTATATCCCGGCGATGGAGCCGGTGTGTCTGGGCGGCGCGCAGGTCACTTATAGCAACTATAGCGCCGGTTTCTATTCGCCCTTGGTGATCGATATCCGCGAGACGAGCGATGGCGCGATTTTGACGGTCACTTTCGACCAGGGTCTGGTCGAAGCGGATGACGGTGCCAGATTGGCCCGCTGCCTGCAATTTCTGCTGACCAACGCGATAGACCTGGCGCAGCACACGGCTGCAACTCTTCCCCTGGTAAGCGATTGCGAACGCCACCACCTGCTGGTCGAGCTCAACGACAATGACGTATCGCTGCCCGCGGATGCCACGCTGGCGTCCGTCTGCGCCTCACAGGCCATACGTACACCCGAGGCGATCGCGGTGACCTGCGGAATGGAGTCCATCACCTACGCGCAGCTGCATGCGAGGGCGCAAATCTTGGCGCTGCATCTGGCGGCGGCGGGCGTAGGGCCGGATATTGTCGTCGGCGTCGCTTTGCCCAGAAGCATCGAGCTGATTGTGACCCTGCTGGCGATTCACAAGGCCGGCGGCGCCTATCTACCGCTCGACCTCGCGCTTCCGGCGGAACGCATCGCTTACATGGTTGCCGACGCCCAGGCTCGCCTCCTTGTGACGATAAGACGGGAGGCGGGAGGGCTTCCCCAAACGGCCGCGGATCTCATCTGTCTGGATGATCCGGCTTTGAGCAGCGCACCATCGGCTACCGCCAGTCTTGTCCCGGCCGGTCCCAAAAATCTTGCCTATGTGATCTACACATCGGGATCAACGGGGAACCCCAAGGGCGTGGCCGTCGAGCATCGCAATGCCGTCAACCTGGTCCTGTGTCTTGTGGACCATACGGCAGCGGACGCGCTTGAGGGCGTGTTGTTCTCGAGCCTGCTGAATTTCGACGCTTCGACAGACCAGATCTTCATGACCCTGGCCGCCGGCGGGCGCCTAATCATCGTGGACACGTTACTGGCCTTGCCCGCCGCGCCGGCGCGTGATCAGGTCCGGATTCTGGAGGCCGCCCCGTCGGTGTTCGAGGCCCTGCTCCAGGTTGACGGCTATCAGCCGGGTGTGCGGCTGATACGCTTTGGCGGCGAAGCCCTTCCGCGCTCCCTGGTGGATCGCATTCTAGCGATCGATCCCGATGTCCGCATCGAAAATGGCTACGGGCCCACCGAAACAACCGTCTATGCCACCATTGCCCAGATAGGCGTGGATGACAGCCGGGAGCCGACAATCGGAAAAAGCCTAAGCAATGTGAAACTTTACGTCCTTGACCGGAACATGCAGCTCTTGCCCAAGGGCGCCAAGGGCGAACTGTATATCGGCGGCGCGGGCGTGGCCCGCGGTTATATCAACCGGCCTGACTTGACGGCCGAGCGTTTTGTGGAAAATCCCTTTGGCGAAGGACGGCTCTATCGCACCGGCGATATCGTGCGCTGGCGCGAGGATGGAGAACTCGATTTTTTCCACCGCGCGGATGAGCAGGTCAAGATCAACGGCCTCAGGATTGAGCTTGGCGAAATCGAGCGCCAGCTCGAAACCGTAGAGGAAATCGCCCAGGCCGTTGCCGTCATCCATACCGACGATCACGGAATCAAGCGAATCTTCGCCTTCGCCGTCGCGCGTGACAGCAACAGCCGTCCCGACTTTCCGGCCATCAGCACGCACCTGCAAAAAAGGCTGCCAAAGTATATGATGCCGGCGGCGCTGATCTGGGTCGAGGAATTTCCCCTGACGCCCAGCGGCAAGCTGGACCGCAAGGCGCTGTCGCTGCCCGCCTGGCGCGGCCCGGAACGGATCTATCGCGCGCCCTCCAACAAGGATGAAGTTTCGCTGGCGCGGATATGGTCGCAGATTCTACACCTTCCCAAAATCGGAATTGATGACGATTTTTTCGACCTCGGCGGAACCTCGCTCCAGGCGGTCATGATCTTTGCCAAGATTTCGCGGGCGCACGGTTTTGACCTACCGGCTAGCACCATGGTGCGCGCGCCCACCATCGCTCTGCAGGCCGTATTGCTGGAGGAGATTTGGCACGCAAATGACCGGAGCGTGCTGGTGGCCTTCCGTGACCAAGGCGAAGGCGCGCCTCTATTTTTCGTGCATGGCGGCGGCGGCGGTGTGATGCATGTGCGCGATCTCATGCAGGATCTGAGATGCGGCAATCCGCTTTATGGCCTGCATGCACCGCCCGTTGATGGGAAGGAACGGCTGCCGCGCTCCATCGAAGACTTCGCTGCGCGCTATATCGGCGAGATTCGAAAAGTACAGCCGCAAGGCCCTTATCATCTCTTGGGCTTTTCGGCCGGCGGTACGATTGCCTATGAAATGGCGCGTCAATTGCAGGAATCCGGCGAGACCGTCGCCTTGCTCGGGCTGATCGAAACAGGTACTGGCCGGTATCGCAGCAGTGTCCGGCAAGCCCGCATCGCGCTCCTGCGCCGCATCACCAGCCGTTATACGTTTTTCGAGGCCGCGAAGCAGATCTATGGAAGCACACGGAAGGCGATAAAAAGACTGAGAGAAAAGGCGCCCAATGAATTGCGCCATGCGTTGGGGCTGGCCGTTCCCCATGATGAACGGGAATACTTCTATATGCGCTGGTTCCGCGATATTGAAACCAGCTATACACCGGGACTCTATCGCGGCCCCATCACCCTGTTCGCCGCCCAAACCAGAGTGGAGTCGTACCGGACCATGTGGTCTGACTTGGCGGCTGGCGGACTGACCATGCGCAACCTTCCCCTGGCAGAGCACAGCAATGTCGTGTTGCTGCCCAACAGCCGCTTTCTCGCCATGCAGATTGACGCCAGCCTCGGCGAACGCACCGCAAACTGACTAATCCTTGGAGAACAATGGCCGGTCTGGACATCGCTGCCAGCCTGAGCCGGTCAAGTATACGATTTTTCGCTCGCTATTTTCAGGTGCGCCCCGAATTTGCCCGTTACAGGCGTCCGGCCATGAAAAACTTCTGAAAAGTTTAGATGTCGAAATAACCCGGTAGTTCCAGGACTTGCGCGAAGATGGCAGGCGAAACCGGATTCGAACCAGCACCAAACGCGCATGCAACAACGGGCTACAAAATTCTCCAGGAAACCGGAAGCGAATGCGCCCGCATTCGCGAGCATTTCCGCGTCCGATATCATTCGCGTTGCCAAGCCCCCCCGCTCGGTCCCGCTGGAGCTTGCGCCGCTGCTGGCGCCCTACAAGCGGCATGGCCGCTTGTCGCTGCGCCTGGAGTATGTGCCGCAAATGGCGCGCTTGTCGGCGGGGCGCAACAATGGCGACGGTTCCTGGTCGTTGGCGTCCGACGAATTGGAAGGTCTGATGTATCAAGTGCCGGGAAACCAAGCGCGTGAGCATACGCTTCTGCTGCGCGTCATGAGTTTTAAGGACGGTGATGCGTCCACGCTCAAGATCCTACATATCCCGGTCGGGTTCGAAGAGGTCGCGGAACCGGCCGTCGAAGACGAGGCGGAAACGGCAGGTCCGGAAACATCCGATCCGATCTTGCACAATGAACTGGGACGCATGCAGTCTCTGTTTGCCGTCCGCGAATCCGATCTGGCGGAGCTTCGCGCGGCGCTGGCCCAGGCAAGATCGGAAAAAGATGCCGCCCTGGCGCAGGCGCGCGCCGCTTGGGATGCGGAATTTCTGGAGCGCGTATCGCAAGCCGTCACCCAGGCAAAGGCCGATTGGCAAGTGGAGCATAACAGTCTGCTGGCGGTCCAGGCCGAGGCCCAAATACAGCACCAGACACAGCAAAGGGCCGCGCAAGACCAGGCGCGCTGGCAGGAACGGACCGAACAAAGCGTGGCGGCGGAGCGCCGGCGCTGGAAAGCCGAAAGTCTCAACGAATTGGCCAAAGCCATCGCCGAAGAACGGCAACTATGGCAGGCGGAAGCCGATCGACGGTTCGAGGCCGAACGTCAACGCTGGAAGTCCGACAGTCTCAACGAACTCGCAAAAGCCATCACCGATGAGCGCGCCCTCTGGCAGAGTCAAACCGAACAGCGTATCGAAGCGGAGCGGTCGTGCTGGGCTGCGGAAGGCCAAAGCAACGCGACACGGGTTGCCGCGGAAGCGCGGGAGCAGTGGCTGGCGCAGAGCGAACAGCGGCTTGAGACCGAGCGCCAGCGCTGGCAGGCCGAAAGCCGGCAGGAACTGACACAGGCCATCGCGCAGGAGCGGGCGCTTTGGCAAGGGCAGGCAGATCA
>DATEEB010000256.1:0-7501 GCA_035281345.1 Rhizomicrobium sp.
ATTTTCTAAAGGGTTGCATGGTGAATTGTCGTCAAAGGAGCCCTCGATGAATCCCCAACGCTTGATTGTGCTTGGCTTTGCTCTTGTGGCAGCCGGCGGCGCCGCTTTTCTGGTGCGCGGCATGTTGGGCGGCGGCGGCACGCCCCCCGTGCAAGCCAAGGCTGTACCTGTTATCGCCATGAGCGAAGTGCTGGTCGCCAACACCGGCCTTACCCCGGGCCAGGCGCTTTCGGTCGAACAAGTGCGCTGGGAAAAATGGCCGACCTCGACGGTCGATCCGGCTTTCATCACGCATGCGGCTGTCGGCAGCGAAGAGAAGGCCGTGAAAGGCGTCGTTGTGCGCGCACAGATCCTGCCGGGCCAACCGATCACCAAGACGGCGATCGTGCAGGGTGATGCCTCCGGCTTCCTGGCGGCCACGCTAAGCGAAGGCCTGCGCGCGATTTCCATTCCGATCTCCGTGGACTCGGGCGCCGGCGGTTTCATCCTGCCCAATGATCGCGTGGATATTATTTTGACGCGCAGGCCCCAGGGCAGTTCGCCGCGCGGTTTCGCCAAGACCATTTTGTCGAACTTGCGTGTGCTGGCGGTGGACCAGACCTTCCGCCAGGAAAAGGATACCCGCACCGTCGTTGGCAAGACCGCCACCGTCGAAGTGACCCCGGAACAGGCCGAAGTCATTTCCGCCGCCACGCTCTCGGGCCAATTGTCGCTCTCGCTGCGGCCGCTGAGCGAGAATATCGCCGCCGGTGACGGCAGCGTTCCGCGCAAGCGCAATGCGGCCGCCTATGACGGTCCCGTTTCTGTGATCCGCTATGGCATGACCGGTTCCGGCAACCGGCAGGAGAACGACCAGTGACCAGCCCCCGCAAGATCCTCTTTGGCTTGATGTTGACCTTGGCTTTGCCGCATGCCGCCTCCGGCGCGGCGGCGCGTCCGGTTCTGGATGAATCCAATGCCAAGGTGATGACCATTTCCACCCGTGGCGGCACCAGCCATCAGCGTTTGACCTTGTCGCTGGACAAGGCGGCCGTGGTGCAGCTCGACGCCGATGCGCGTGACGTCTTGATCTCCAATCCCGAACTGGTGGACGCGGTGGTGCGCACCCCCCGGCGCATTTTCCTGCTGGCCACCAAAGTGGGCCAGACCAACGCTTTTTTCTTCGACGCCCAGGGCAAGCAGATTCTGGCGCTTGATATCCGCGTTGAAAAGGATGTGGTGGACCTGGCCGGCTTAATGAAAAACAGCATGCCCAACTCCGCCATCCAAGTGCAGGCCATGAACGACAATGTCGTGTTGACCGGCTCGGTGGCCAGCGCGCTGGAATCCAGCCGCGCCGCCGATCTGGCGGCCCGCTTCACCGGCGATCCCAAAAAGGTCGTCAATCTGATCGGCATCGCGGCCGGCCAGCAAGTGATGCTGAAGGTCCGCATCGCGGAGATGAGCCGCAGCATCGCCAAGCAGTTCAACGTGAACCTTTCGGCCGCGGGAAGTATCGGTGGTGTTCCCATGGTCGCCAGCACGCAGAATCCATACGGGTTGATGGGGCGCGCCCTGAGCGATTTGTCGGGTGGTCAGATCGGCCAGACGTGTTCAGGACAATTCTTTCCAACGACCACCGGCTCGACCTCAGCATCTCTTGCAACCACCAATGTCCCTACCCAGGTACTGACCAATTCCACCGGCGGCCCCGTCAGCACATTGACCAATGCGGTGCCTAGCGTCACCAGCAGCCTGACCACGACCATCCCCTGCGCCAGCCCCAACAACGCGCAAGGAATCCTTAATGCGTTGGAGCGGGTGGGCTTGGTGCACATGCTGGCCGAACCCAACCTGACCGCCGTCAGCGGTGAAACCGCGAAGTTTCTGGCCGGCGGCGAATTTCCGGTGCCCGCATCGCGCGATCGCGACGGCAACGTCACCGTGGAATTCAAGCAATTCGGCGTGGGCTTGAGCTTCACACCGGTGATCGTCGCGCCGGGCCGCATCAGTCTGCAGCTCTCTAGCGAGGTCAGCGAATTGACCAATACTGGTTCTTTCTCGGTCGGAAGTTCACTCAGCGGCCTGACTATTCCTGCGCTGAGCGTGCGCCGCACCGCGACCACCATCGAATTGCCTTCGGGCGGCAGCTTCGCCGTTGCCGGCCTGATGCAGCACAACACCAAGCAGGTGATAGCGGGTTTCCCCGGCGCCAAGGACTTGCCAGTGATAGGCGCTTTGTTCCGCAGCCGCGATTTCGCCGACGACCAGACCGAACTGGTCGTTCTGGTCAGCGCCTATCTGGTCGAGCCCACGGCCGAAGCCAACCTGTCCGTGCCGACGGAAGGCTTTGTCGCCCCCACCGATCCGGAAACGCTTCTCTTGGGCCGCCTGAACGCGGTCTACAAGAAGAAAGACGAGAAACCGATATCGCCCCAGGCATCCGCGCCTGTCGGCTTTGTCGTGCGCTAGGAGACAGATCATGAAATTCGATTGCATGCTTCGCGCCGCGGCCCTGGCCTGTGTCGTCATTGCCGGCAGTTGCTCGGTCACCGGCGACGATCCGATCGTCTGGCAGGATGGCGCGCGCAATCATCCCATCACGGTGGAGCCCAAGTTCCGCGAGTTAAAGGTGCAATTCGCGGGTACCAACGGTATGAGCGCCGATGACGCCATCAAGTTCGATTCGTTCCTGGCCGACTATCGTGTGCGCGGTAATGGCAGCCTGGGTATCAGCGTACCCAAAGGCGCCTCCAGCCGGGCCGCCACGGAGTTCTTTGCCGAGCGCGCCGCGGCCACCGGCATCAGCCGCGACAAGATCCTGATTTCCAGCCACGATGCCGCCAATGGCGATCAGCGGGTGGATATCAGCTATATCGCCTACACCGCGCACGCACAGTCTTGTGGCGACTGGTCCGAGAACGAAGCCTTCACCCTGGACAATCGTACGCCCAAGAATTTCGGCTGCTCGGTCCAGCGCAACATCGCCGCCATGGTCGCCGACCCGCGCGACCTGCTCGGTCCGGGCCCGATGGGTCCGGTGGACACCGCCCGCCGCGCCACCGTGATGGACAAATATCAGAAGGGTGAAATCACCCAGGCCACCAAGCGCATTTCCGGCCTGGCCTCTGAACAATCCGCCGACGCCTCCGATGTCGGCCGCTAACGGGTAGAACGCATATGAGCAAACCTCCGAGAGTGGAAAATTTTGGCGCCGCGCCGCACGAACGGCCCGTGCCGCGCATTTCCATCCATGCCTTTTGCGAATTTCCCGATACCGTGGAAGCCCTGGAACGGGCGGGCGGCGATCGCCGCCTGGCCAAGGCGCATCTGCAGGTGCAACTGGGCGGTATCGACGCCGCGGTCGCCCATTATCACGGCCAGATCACGCCCAATCTGTTGGTCGTGGAAACCAAATTGCACGGCGAGGAAGCCTTGGCCGAACTGGACCGCCTGGCGGAGGTCTGCGATCCGGCGACCAAGGTGATCGTGGTGGGCCGCACCAATGACGTGGAACTTTATCGTGAATTGATGCGCCGCGGTGCGTCCGAATATCTGGTGGCGCCCTTGTCGCCGCTGCAATTGATCGAAGTGATTTCCGGCCTCTATCTGGATCCGGGTGCTGCCCCGATCGGTCGCGTCGTGGCGGTGGTCGGTGCCCGTGGCGGTACGGGTTCTTCTACGCTTGCCCACAATATCGGCTGGTGCATCGCCGAGGAATTGCAGATCAATACCTGTATTCTCGATCTGGATTTGCCGTTCGGCACCGTAGGCCTGGACTTCAACGATGAGGCCAGCCAGGGCATCGCGGAAGCCTTGACCGCGCCGGAACGTCTGGACGATGTCTTGCTGGACCGTCTTCTGATCAAGCGTGGCGAGCATCTTTCCTTGTTCACCGCGCCCGCCGCCTTGGAACGTCATCTGGAATCCACGCCGGAGTCCTATGAATCGGTGATCGATGCGGTGCGCCGCACCATTCCTTGCGTCATCTTGGATCTGCCGCATGGCTGGTCGGCCTGGAAAAAGGCGGCCTTGCTGGGGGCGGACGATGTCATCATCGTGGCGACTCCGGACCTCACATCCCTGCGCAACGCCAAGAACATTGTCGAACTGGTGAAAAGCGCGCGCCCCAACGACGCCCCGCCGCGTCTGGTGATCAATCAGATCGGCGTGCCCAAGCGGCCCGAAATTCCGGCCAAGGATTTCGCCGAGACCCTTGGTTTGGACCCTGCCGCCACCATCGGCTTTGAGCCGGCCCTGTTCGGCCAGGCGGGCAACAATGGTCAGATGGTCATCGAACTGGCGCCCAAGGCGCCCGTGGCGGAAGCCTTGCGCAATCTGTGCCGCGCCATCACCGGCCGTACCATGCAAGGTCCGGCCAACAAGAGCCCCATCTCCATCTTCTCGTTCCTTAAGGGAAAGAAGCAGGCTTAAGCCATGTTCGGCAAGCGTAACGTCTCAGAGCCTGCGGTTGGAAAGCCCGCTGCCGCGGCGCGCGAGCCGGCAAGCGCGCCGGTGCGCAACACGCCGCCCGTTGCGCCTCTCCCCGCGTCTGCGCCGCAGACGGCGCCGCAACCCAGCGTGCCTGCACGGGTGGTCGCCGACACGCGCTCCGAAGACTATTACCAGATCAAATCCACCATCTTTAACGCCCTGATCGACACCATCGATCTGGCCCAGCTGGCCCAGCTCGATCCGGATTCCGCGCGCGAGGAAATCCGCGACATCGTCAACGAGATTATTTCGATCAAAGCGGTGGTGATGTCCATCGCCGAGCAGGAACATCTGCTCCAGGATATCTGCAACGACGTTCTGGGTTATGGTCCGCTGGAACCGCTGCTGGCGCGCGACGACATCGCCGACATCATGGTCAATGGCGCCAACCGGGTCTTCATCGAAGTCCAGGGCAAGGTGCAGCTCACCAATATCCGTTTCCGCGACAATGCCCAGCTGATGAATATCTGCCAGCGCATCGTGTCGCAGGTCGGCCGCCGTGTCGATGAATCCTCGCCCATTTGCGACGCGCGTCTGCTGGACGGCTCCCGCGTCAACGTCATCGGTCCGCCGCTCAGCCTGGACGGCCCCACCCTCACCATTCGTAAGTTCAAGAAAGACAAGCTGAAGCTGGAAGATCTGGTCAAGTTCGGCTCCATCAGCCCGGATGCGGCGCGTGTGCTGCAGGTGATCGGCCGTTGCCGCTGCAACATCCTGATTTCCGGCGGTACCGGCTCGGGCAAGACCACGCTTTTGAATTGCATGACCGCCTATATCGACACCGAAGAGCGCGTCATCACCTGCGAAGACGCCGCTGAACTTCAGCTCCAGCAGCCCCATGTGGTACGGCTGGAAACCCGCCCGCCCAACCTGGAAGGGCAGGGCATGATTTCGATGCGCGACCTGGTCAGGAACTGTCTGCGTATGCGTCCCGAACGCATCATCGTGGGCGAAGTGCGCGGCGCAGAGGCTTTCGATTTGCTGCAAGCCATGAACACCGGCCATGACGGCTCGATGGGCACGCTGCACGCCAACAGTCCGCGCGAAGCCATGTCGCGCTTGGAATCCATGATCACCATGGGCGGCTTCTCGCTGCCGATGAAAACCATCCGCGAGATGATCGTCGGTTCCATCGACATCATCATCCAGGCAGAGCGCATGCGCGACGGTTCACGCCGCATCACCAAGATTACCGAAGTGATCGGCACCGAAGGCGATGTCGTCATCACCCAGGATCTGGTGTCCTATGAGATTCTGGGTGAGGACGAGACGGGGCGCCTCAAGGGCAGGCATATTGGCTCCGGCGTGGTGCGGCCCAATTTCTGGGAGCGCGCCCGCTACTACAATCTGGAAAAAGAGCTGGCCGACGCGTTGGACAAGGTCAATCAATGATCGTTCTGATAGGCCTTCTGTGCACCTTGGCGTTTGGCGGCATGGTATTCGCCTTTTCGGGCGGGGATGAAAAGACCAAGAAGCGCGTTCTGGCCGTGGGTAAGCCCTCGGGCAACGCGCGCAATCGTAGCGCCAATCCCGCGCAGGAAGCCGCGCAGAAGCGCAAAAACGTCGCGGCGCTGCTGAAGGATGTCGAGAAGAACCGCGCCGCCAAGAAAGAAAGACCCACCATGCGCCGCCGCCTGGAGCAGGCGGGTTTCCCCAAGGCCAGCCCACGCACCTTCTGGATCATTTGTGGCGTTCTTGCTCTCATTGCCGGCGCAGTTGCCATTCTGGCCCAACAAAAGCCGCTGGTCATCGCCATGGCGGTGTTCATCGTCGGTCTGGGTCTGCCGCGTTGGGTACTCTCCTTCCTCACCAATCGGCGCAAGAAGAAGTTCACCCAGAATTTCGCCACCGCCATCGATGTGATCGTACGCTCGGTCAAATCGGGCCTGCCCACCAATGAAGCCTTGCGCATCGTGGCGCGCGAGATTCCCGATCCTGTGGGCAGTGAATTCCATAGTTTGGTGGAAAGCATGAAGGTCGGCGTCACCCTGGACCAAGGGCTCAAGCGCATGATGGAATCCATGCCCACGCCGGAAGTGGGTTTCTTCGCCATCGTCATGACCATTCAATCCAAATCCGGCGGCAATCTGTCGGAAGCTCTCGGCAACCTGGCCGCCGTGCTGCGCGACCGCAAGCGCCTGCAGGGCAAGATCAAGGCCATGTCCTCGGAAGCCAAGGCGTCCGCCATGATCATCGGCTCCCTGCCGCCCGGCGTGATGGGCATCGTTTATCTCACGACCCCGGCCTACATCTCCAAGCTGTTCACCGAAAAGGCCGGCAATCTGATGCTGGCGGGCTGCGTGTTCTGGATGGGCGTCGGCATCATGGTGATGCGCAAGATGATCAACTTTAAGCATTGAGGAGGGCCATATGAACGCGATCATGAACCTCCTGTTCGACAAAAACTTTCTGGTCACCCTGTTCGTGGGCATTCTGGCGTTTGCCACGGTTGTCACGCTGGGCGTGCCTTATCTGGAACGCAATGGTCTGGAAGACCGGCTCAAAACGGTGGCGCGCCGCCGCGAAGAATTGCGCGCCAAGCATCACGCCGCCTTGAATGCCAAGCGCGGCAGCCTCAGGGTCGAACCGACGTCCTATATGAAGGCCACGCTGGAGAAGTTCAAGCTGGGCAATATGCTGGAAAGCGAGAACACCCGGGAAAAACTCGCCAGTGCGGGCTACCGCGGCCAGGCGCCGCTGATCGCGTTCATGTTCTTCCGTTTTGTGATGCCGTTCATCGTGTTCGTCGTCGCTCTATTCTATCTGTTCGTCATCCTGCATTTGACTTGGCCGGTGATGCAGAAAATCACCGCCGCCGTCGCCGGGGCGCTGATCGGCTTTTATCTGCCGGACATGTTCGTCAACAACATGATCCAGCGCCGCCAGGCCTCCATCATGCGCGCTTTTCCCGACGCGCTGGACTTGATGCTGATCTGCGTGGAATCCGGCATGTCGATCGAAAGCGCCTTTACCCGCGTGGCGTCGGAGATCGGATCCCAATCGGCGGAATTGGCGGAGGAACTGGCGC